>NZ_SJZH01000019.1:0-24915 GCF_004959785.1 Tabrizicola sp. YIM 78059 | reverse complement strand
TCTTGGCCGTGACAGTGCCCGCATCAAGGCCCGTGCGGATATCATCCATCGCCTGCTCCATCCCGGCCGCACGCGGCGACCCTGCCTGCCGCTTTAGGACGGCAGGGTGACATATATGCGAAGGATTTGTAACATAAGGATGACAGGGCTATGTGCGGGCGAGCAGCGCCTCGATTTCTGCTCGGGTCGGCATGGCCGGGGCAGTGCCGGCGCGGGTCACGGAAATGCCGGCGGTGGCGCAACCGAAGCGCACCGCATCGACCACATCGCGTCCCTCGGACAGGGCAACCGCGAAGCCCCCGTTGAAGGCATCACCGGCTCCCGTCGTCTCGACCACCGGGCCGGCGCTGATCACCGGGACATGCACGCTGCGGCTTCGGTCGCGGTAAAGCGCGCCGTTGCCGCCCAGCGTGACGACCACCGCGCCCACGCCCCGCGCCAGCAACGCATCCGCCGCGCGCTCTGCCTCGGCAACGCTGGTAACCGGCAGACCGGTCAGGGCTTCGGCCTCGGATTCGTTCGGCGTCACGAAATCGCACAGGCCAAGCAGTGAATCATCAAGTTCGGCCGCGGGGGCCGGGTTCAGGATCGTCGTGACCCCTGCTGCACGCGCAATCTCAAGGCCCCGTCGCGCGGCCGGGATCGGCTGTTCCAGCTGCGTGACGAAGACCGATGCGCCACGGATAAGGTCGGCCTTGGCCTCCAGATCCTGCGGGGTGATCCGCGCCGCCGCACCGGGCGAGACGATGATCGCGTTGTTGCCGGTTGCATCCTCAAGGAAGATGAAGGCCGCGCCGGTGTAGCTTTCCGCATCCTCGGTCACCTCGGGATGCACGCCGGCCCTGGCCCAGGTGCTGCGGGCGATCTGCGCGAAATCGTCCCGGCCAAGGCGCGTGATGAAATGCGTCCTGCCGCCAGCCATGGCTGCGGCCACCGCCTGGTTCGAGCCCTTGCCCCCCGGCCCCAACGCGAAGGTTCGGCCCAGGATCGTTTCGCCCATCTTCGGCATACGCTCGGCGCGGTAGGCCGTGTCAGCCACGAAGATTCCAAGGATGACAATGGGTTTCATCGGTTTATGCCTCTGGCGGAATCACACCCTTGCGGAACATGAAGCAGCCGTAGAATCGGCGTTCCCCGGTCTGGATGACGGCATAGGACTTGCGGGCCAGATCGTAGAACGCAAAGCGTTCGATCCCGACCATCGGCCGGAACCGGCCTTCGGCATGGTCGATCTCCGCCTGCACCTCAACCTGCACCGGCGGAATCTCATCTGGCGCGCCGACCACCTCCATCCGCCCTGCGAAGTCGTCAACGAAGGTGTCCAGCGGCAGGACGGACAATATTGCCCTCACCGCTTCGGCGGCGGTCAGGTTCTCCATCCTGAGAAGCTTGCCCGTCACCGTCGCCCGCGCCACGCTGTCGGACGGAAAGTTCGTATCCGCGACGATCAGCACGTCGCCATGCCCCATGGCCCGCAGGCAGGCCAGCACCTCGGCATTCAGCCGGTTGTCGATCCCCTTCAGCACCGGAAAGCCCTCCCCAGCTTGTTCCGTTCTCAAATAACCCGGACGCGCGGGATGCAAGGCGCCCCGCTCCGCCGCTTGTCACCCCAGACGCACGCCCGAAGCCCTGTCGAAGAGATGCACTTTTTCCGCGTCAGGCGTAAGGGTCATCGCATCCCCCGGCCGGAAGGTCACGCGATCGCGGAACATCGCCACCACCTCGTGCCCGTCAGCGCGCAGCACGACATGGGTCTCCGACCCGGTGGGCTCTACCACGGCAACCGTGCCTGCCAGGCCTTGCCCGCCGGCGACCAGATGCTCCGGCCTGACGCCATAGGTCAACTCGCGCCCGTCCGCCACCATCAGACCGGGCGGCAATGGCAGGCGGGTGCCGTCCTCCAGCACCGCCGCCCCGCCACGTGCCACGGCGGGCAGCATGTTCATCGCCGGGCTGCCGATGAAGCCCGCCACGAAGGTATTCGCCGGGCGGTCATACAATTCCAGCGGCGCGCCGACCTGCTCGATCCGCCCCCCCTGCATGACCACGATCTTGTCGGCCATGGTCATCGCCTCGATCTGGTCATGGGTGACATAGACGGTCGTCGTCTTCAGCCGCTGGTGAAGCTCGCGGATTTCGGTGCGCATCTGAACCCGCAGCTTTGCGTCGAGGTTCGACAGCGGTTCGTCGAACAGGAACACCTGCGGATCGCGCACGATGGCCCGGCCCATGGCGACTCGCTGGCGCTGGCCACCGGACAGCGCCCTGGGATAGCGGTCGAGATAGGGGGTCAGGCCCAGGATCTCTGCCGCCCGTTTCACCTTTCGGTCGATCTCGGCCTTGTCCAAGCCCCGCATCTTCAGCGCGAAACCCATGTTCGCCGCCACCGTCTTGTGCGGATAAAGCGCGTAGTTCTGGAAGACCATGGCAATGTCGCGTTCGCTGGGGGGAAGGTTGTTCACCCGCCGCGCCCCGATCAGGATGTCGCCGCTGGTGATTTCCTCCAGCCCCGCGATCATCCGCAGCAGCGTGGATTTCCCGCAGCCCGACGGCCCGACCAGCACGACGAATTCCCCGTCGGCAATGTCGAGGTCCAGCCCGTGGACCACCTGCACCGCGCCATACGCCTTCTTCAACGCGCGGATCGTGACTTCGGCCATCTGCCCCCTCCCCGGATTCCGGCGCAAGGCTAGCGGCGGCGGCGGGCCCTGTCCACCGGCTGATCATACTAACATGTTAGAAACTTGACAGGTGCCCTGCCCCCCTGCAAAGCTTCCCCAGGGGAAAGCATTCCTTGGGGGGAGGGGAGGCCCCGCGTTCCATCTTGCGCCGGCTGTCGCCCGCCTGGGGCCACGGGTTCGGACGCCCCCCGGCACCATTGAAAAGGCCCGGGCGCCTGACGCGCCGCAAGGGCAGAAAAAGGGAGGAAAGAACGTGAAAGTCGAACATTACAACGCCCTCATGGCGCGGATGAGCCGGCGCCGGATGCTGCAGGGCGCGACCGCGCTTGGCGCCATGGCGGCCATGCCGATGACCGCAAGGATTGCCTCGGCGCAAGACAATCTGCGCGCCCAGATCCTGGCCATTCCCGGGGTGGGCGCGGGCAGCCCGACCGATGCGCATTGGCAGCAGGTGGGCGAGCTTTGCCTTGGGGCGACGAAGGCCAATGTCGCCGAAGGCGAATTTGCCGGGGTCGAGCTGACCTTCATGGGGCTCAACAACCAGAACCTGCACAACTTCCTGTTCCGCGGCTTCCTGAAGCCGTGGGAAGCCTACACCGGCGCAAAGATCAACTGGATCGACCTTGCGCAGGCCGACTACAACAGCCGCCTGCAGCAGTCCATCGCCACCGGCACGGTCGATTTCGACATCATCGAGATGGGCGCCCCCTTCGAGGGCGACACCGCCGGCCGTGGCCTGCTGGACGAGATGCCCGACTGGGTTGAAGCTCAGATAGAGGCCGACGATCTTGTGGGCTATCTCAAGCCCCCGGTGGGCACCTGGAACGGCAAGAAATACCGCATCACCATCGACGGCGACTGCCACACCTTCGCCTATCGCAAGGACTATTTCGGCGAGGGCGCGATCGGCGGGCCCGAGGTGCCGAAGACCTGGCAAGAGGTCAACGCGGTCTCGAAGGCGCTGGTCGGCAAGACCGACCCTCTGACCGGCCTGCCCGCGCATGGCTACCTGGACCCGCTGAAAGGCTGGGGCGGCTTCGGCTTCTACTTCATCTGCAACCGCGCTGCGGCATATGTGAAACACCCCGACGACCGCGCCTGGCTGTTCGACCCCGACACGATGAAGCCGCGCGTGAACAACCCGGGCTGGGTGCAGGCCATCCAGGACGTGATGGACCTGATCGCAACCCCCGGCGCCTATCCGGCCGACCAGATCAACGCCGACCCCGGCACCACCGCCTTCAGCCAGTTCCTGGCCGGCACGGGTTCCATGCTGATGTGGTGGGGTGACGTTGGATCCTCGGCGCGGACCTCTGACACCTCGGTGGTGGGCGATGTGGTTGGCTTCGGGATCAACCCGGGCTCAACTCGACGCTACAACTCGGCCGCCGGCGCGTGGGAGGAAACCGCGAACGAGGCCCCCGTGATGGCCTACATCGGCTGGGGGATCTACGTCACCAACCGCGTCTCGGGTGACGAGAAGAAGCGCAAGGCTGCCTGGTCGGCGGCAGCGCATCTGGGCGGGAAGGATCTGTCGCTGTGGACGGCGGCCTATCCCTCGGGTTTCCAGCCCTATCGCAATTCTCATTTCAACTATGCGGAATGGGAAGCCGCCGGCTACGACCGCGCCTATGTCGAGGACTATCTCGGCTCGAACGCGGACAGCTACAACCACCCGAACGCCGCGATCGAACCGCGCATCCCCGGCATCTTCCAGTACTATTCGGTGGCCGAGGACGAACTGGCCAAGGGCTTTGCGGGTCAGTACAAGTCGGCGCAGGAAACCGCCGATGCCATCGCCGCCGCCTGGGAGAAGATCACCGACCAGATCGGCCGCGACAGCCAGATCGCCCTCTACAAGGCGTCGCTCGGGATGTGATGCAGGCAGGGTGGGCCGCCCGGCCCACCCTGCATGACCAAACGCGCCTCCGGCTTCCGGGGGCGCGCAAAACGGACGGCAGGCGGAATTGAGCGGATCGGATCATCTTCACGTCGTCACCTCGGACGAGATCGGCGAAGGCCGGAAACGGCTGGGGCGGTTTCTGGTCTGGGGGACAGCCGGGCTGCTGGCGCTGGTTGCACTGGCCCAGACCGCACAGGCGCTGGGCTGGCGCGACTTCGGCTTCACCACCTGGCGGCCGACGCTTTATGCATACTGCCTGTGGGCCACGGCGCTGTGCTGGTCGCAGGTGATCATCCGGGGCGAACAGGGCAAGCGCACGCTCTTTGTCCTGCCCGCGGCGCTGTTCGTGATCTCGCTGACGGTCTTTCCGCTGCTGTTCGGTCTGACCATCGCCTTCTCAAGCTGGAACCTCTCCAGCCCCACCGGCCGGTCGTTCAACGGCCTTGCGAACCTGCGCCAGATGTGGACCGACCCGTTCTACTGGAATGCGCTGGGGAACATGGTCTGGTATGTGCTGGCCATCATAGTCGAATACGCCATTGCCTTCGGCCTGGCGCTTCTGCTGAATGCGCAGATCCGGGCGCGCAAGTTCTTCCGGGTGGCCTTCCTGCTGCCGCTGATGCTGTCGCCCGTCGCCGTATCGTGGATGATCGGCAAGTCGATGCTCGAAGCCCGTTTCGGGCCGATCTCGCGCCTGGCCCGCTGGCTGGGAGTGGAAAACCCCGCCTTCTTCGAGACACCCTGGATGGCCAAGGCCACCATCATGGTGCTGGACGCCTGGACCTTCATCCCCTTCATGATGATCATGCTGCTGGCCGGGCTGCAGGCCATCCCCAAGGAATTGACCGAGGCGGCAAAGGTTGACGGCGCGCGCGGCTGGAAGGCCTTCTGGGAGGTGACCTTCCCCCTGATGCTGCCGGTCAGCGTCACCGCGATCCTGATCCGCATCATCTTCAAGCTGAAGCTGGCCGACATCGTCATCAACATCACCTCGGGCGGGCCGGGCGGCGCAACGGACACCGTGACCAGCTTCATCTTCCGCGAATACCGGGAACGCTCGAACGTCGGTTACGGCACCATGCTGGCCATGGTCTATCTGGTGCTGATCGTGATCTTCATGACCGTGCTGATGAAATGGGCCGGCCGCTACACGAGACCCCGCACATGAGCAACCAGATCTTCCGCGACCACGAGACGGACCTTGCCCACTGCGCGAAGTGGTGGACCGGGCGGATCGCGATCTACGGGGCGCTGATCCTTTGGGCAGTCATCTGCCTGTTCCCGATCTACTGGACGCTGACGACCAGCTTCAAGATGGCGCCCGACGTGATGAAGGGGAACATGATCCCCTGGGTCGATTTTACCCCGCAGTGGAAGGGCTGGGAGGCCATCGGCCTGTCGCCCGATGCGCTGGGGCGCGAAAGTACCGCCCGGGCCGAATTCCTGAAACGCTTCGGCAATTCGGCTATCATCGCGCTATCGGCCTCGACCCTTGCGGTCGTGCTGGGCAGCCTGGCCGCCTACGGGCTGTCGCGGTTCAGCTACCGTTTCGGGTTCATGAAGAACGACGACATCTCGTTCTTCTTCCTGTCGCAGCTCATCCTGCCACCTGTGGTGCTGGCCCTGCCCTTCCTGGTGCTTTACAAGGAACTGGCGCTGCTCGATACCCGGATCGGGCTGATCCTTCTTTACACGCTGACGGTCCTGCCGATCGTGATCTGGATCATGAAGGACCAGTTCTCGACCATCCCGACCGAGCTGGAGGAGGCGGCGATGGTCGATGGCCTGGGCATCTGGGGAGCCTTTTTCACCATCATCCTACCGATCGCCCTGCCGGGGATGGTGGCGGCCTTCATCCTGTCGCTGGTACTGACCTGGAACGAATATTTCTTCGCGGCGCTTCTGACCTCGACCCATGCCAACACCCTGCCGGTGATGGTAGCCAGCCAGACCGGATCGCAAGGCATCAGCTGGTGGTCGATGGCGGCGCTGTCCTTCGCCGCCATCCTGCCGCTGATCATCATCGGCGTCGCGCTGGAACGGTTCATCATCAAGGGCATGGCGGCGGGGGCGGTCAAATGACGCCCACGGGTCTGCCCCGAAAGATCCGGTTGCCGGCCACATGCTGAAGGGCATCGACCAGAGGCTGAGCGCTGAAATCGTGCATGTCCTCATGCTGATGGGCCACGGCGACGATCTGGTGCTGTGCGACGTGAACCATCCGGCCGCAACCATCGCAGCGAAGTCGACCTACGGCCGGCTGATCGACATGGCGGGCTGCGACATTCCCACTGCGGCCCGGGCGATCCTGTCGCTGATGCCGCTGGATACCTTCGTGCCCGCCCCGATCCGGCGGATGCAGGTTGTGGGCGACCCTGCGGCCGAAAAGCCGATCTTTGCCCGGATGCAGGCCGTCGCCGACAGCGCCGAAGGCCGCCCGGTCGGGATGGAGGCGCTGGAACGTTTCGCCTTCTACGAGGCGGCGAAGCGTGCATTCGCAATCATCCGCACCGCCGACAGCGGGCCCTATGGCTGCTTCATCCTGAAGAAGGGCGTGATCGATCTGCCAGAGCTTTGAGCGAACGCGCGTCGTTCGCCTGCGGCGTCTCCTCGCCCGGTCGCCCATCGTGCAGCGACCCGGCGAAGCCCCGGGACGGACCTGGCCGTCAGTCAAGCCCCAGAACGGTTCGCAGATGCGACAGCGCGATGGCAACGCCCTTTTCCCCCAGCTCTGCCGTCGCCTGCGGCGCGGTTTCCGTGTACCAGTGCCCGCCATCCCGCGCGCTGGTCATGTCCACCGTGTCAGGCGCAAGTGCCAGCATCAGCGCGGTTTCGCCCACCCCGGCATGATCAAAGGGAAAGTCCGCGCCCTTCGGGAACAGCGGATGGATGCGGATCCAGTTGAACGGGTCCGCACCCTGTGCATGCAGCGCATAATAATCGGCCATCTCGCCCTTGCCCCACCAGCCGGGGCCGCGCGTGCCTTCCAGATGGCGGAAGATCGCGTTGCGGGCGGCGAGGCGGAAGGCAAGGTCGGTCGGCATGCCTTGCGCGAAGTTCTCGGTCTGGTGGTGGATCACGCCATGGAGGTTGCGAAATCCGGTCGCCAGCAGCCCGGTAAACAGCGCCTCGGCCAGCGGCAGGAAGGTGGCGGGCTCCAGATGCAGCGTCCCCTCCCCCGGACCGGCAACCGCATGGCTCGCCGCGCCATAGGCGAAGGGCGGCAGGGTGATGATCCGGTCACCCAGCCTGCGCAGTGTCTCCGTCACGATCAGAAGGTCCACTCCGGCGGGCAGGTGCTTCCCATGATATTCCATGACCCCGATCGGCAGGACGACGGGCAAGCCCTCGGCGACGGCACGGGCGATCTGGTCGGGTCGCATCCGGTCGAACTGCATCAGGCTACCCCAAGCGTATGGGCAATGTCCCTCGTCTGCGCGTAAAGCGCTTTCCACAGCGGATACTGACGATCATACGCCGCCACCTGTTCGGGCGCCACGTTGTGGACGACCGGGTTCCAGCGGTGAATCGCATCCCCCGGCACGGCCCCGATGGCCAATGCCGCCAGGAAGGCATCACCATAACTGGCCCCGATGGTCTTGTCGCAGACCTCCTGTGCCGCGTGACCAAGGTCGGATGTGGCTTGCAGCCAGACCGCGTTCTTCGTCCCGCCCCCGACCGCACGAATACGCGCCGGGCTGGCGCCAAGCACGGCATAGGTCTCAAGCACATGGGCGGTGCCCATCGCTATCCCCTCCAGCACCGCACGGTAAAGGTCGCCACGCGTGTGGGTCAGGTCCAGGCCGAAAAAGGCACCCTTCGCCAGCGGATCGTGGATCGGCGTCCGCTCGCCCGAGAAATAGGGCAGGCACAAAAGCCCCTTCGCCCCTTTGGGGCTGGCTTCGGCCTCGGCGGCAAGCCCGGCGAAATCCGCATCGCGCGCAAGCTGGTCACGGAACCAGTGGGTCAGCGTTCCGCTGGTCGCCAACCCTGCCATGCTGGCGTGCTGGCCCTCGAACAGCCACGGAGCATACCACAGCCGCGGATCCCGCACCGGCGCCGCCGTCACCTGGATGATGAAGATGGTCGAACCATACATCAGCATCATGTCGCCCGGCGCGGCCACGCCGACGCTGACCGCCTCGGCCGCCGCGTCGATGGTGCCACAGGTGACCGGGGTGCCCTCGGCCAGCCCGGTTTCCCGGGCAGCGGCGGCGGTGACACGACCGGCAATCCCGGTAGACCACATCAGCCGGGGCAGCCGGTCGAGCGGCAGGATGTCTGCCAGCGAATCGGTCCAGTCCTGACGGTTCACATCGTAAAGCGGCGAGAAATTGGCGGCGGTGTAGTGGTCGATGACGTATTCGCCGGTCAGCTTCCATGTCAGGTAGCTGGTCGAGGTCAGAACCTTCGCTGTACAGGCGAACAGGTCGGGCTGCGTTTCCTTCAGCCACAGGATCTTCGGCCCCACCGATTGCGAGGTCAGCGCATTGCCGCAGGTCGAAAGGATGACGTCCTCGCCGATGGCCGCGTTCAGTGCGGCAATCTGGGCGGTCGCGCGGGTATCGACGCCATACAGGACACCGTTCATCAGGGGCGTGCCAACAGCGTCAACCGGCAGCATGCAGGGTCCGATGGCACTGGCGGCAACGGCCGTGATCTCGCGCGGATCAAGGCCCGACTGCCCCAGGAGTGTCCGTGTGACTTGGACGAAATCACCCCACCAGTCCTCTTCCGCCCGGTGCTCGGCCCAGCCGGGGCGCGGCACTAGCATCCTGTGCGGACGGCTGGCGGTTGCGGTGATCGTGCCGTCATGGGCGACCAGGACGCCCTTGGTCTCGAAAGTGCCGATATCGATGCCAAGAGTATGGGTCATGGGTCGCGCGTCAACTTGAGGTCCGGGGTGATCCGGTCCAGCATGAAGCCCAGCAAGGCCGCCAGCCCGTGGAGATCGGCGGTATCCACCACCTCAAGCGCCGAATGCGAGTAGCGCATCGGAAAGCCGACATCCAGGCAGGCCACACCCTGCGGCCCCATGAACTGGATGTAGGAAAGATCGGTCAGTGCCCCGGTGTGTGCCGAACGCTGCAGGGTCAAACCGGCGGCATGTGCCGCCTCTTCTGCCAGAGCGACAAGGGCCGGATGCGGGATCACCCCGTTCAGCGTGCCCCGCCCGTGGAAGGAGTACAGGCTGATGCCAGGCCCCCCGCCAAGCACCACCTCGCCGCGCGCGGCCATGTCGGGCGTGTCGCAGGCCAGAAGCAAGTCGATCTGCAGGGCGATATCCGGGCACAGCGCCGTCGCCGCCGGCAAGACGCCGCGCAGATTGTATTCTTCCTGCACCGACCAGACCAGATGCAGCGTCGGCCCGGACTGCCCCTTGCGGGCGGCCGCAAGCGCCAGAAGCACGGCGCATCCCGCACGGTCGTCGATCGATGTGCCGGCCAGGCGAGTGCCGTGCAGGGGCAGGACACGCGGCAGATAGGTGACTGGCGTGCCGATGCGCACGCCGGCGGCATGGGCCTGTTCTGCCGAGGCAAAGCCCGCATCGACGTAAAGTTCGGCATAGGGGACGACGCGGTATTTCTCGTCCGGTGTGGTTGCGTGGTGCGACTTGTTGGCGATGACACCGGGAATGTCACCCTTTTCAGTCGATAGCACCACCGCCTGCGCCGCAAGCGCGCGCTCCGGCACACCGCCCAGCCTTTCCAGCCGGATCAGACCCGAGGCTTCGACCTTGCGAACGACAAAGCCCAGCTGGTCCATATGAGTAAAGACCATGACACAAGGAAGCGCGGGATCGCCCGGGATCGTGCAGATCAGGTTGCCCAGCCGGTCGGAGCGATACGGCAGCCCCATCCCATCCAGATGCGCGGCGATGGCCCGGGCCACGCGCTGTTCGTGACCGGAAAGGCCGGGAATGAGCATCAGTTCGGTCAGAAGATCGCGGATCATCAAGCCCTCGCGCCAGCAAATTCCGTCAAGGGAACCTGCGAATTCCTCGAAGAAAATCTCCCGGAATCACCAGGAATTCCGGGGCCTTCCTGGCTGTCATGCCTTACCCCTTGCTGCCCGGGCGCGGTCCATGAAATCCTTTGCGCGCTCCGGGTCCACCGGTGCCCAGGTGTCCCCACCGACCTTCAGCGCAGAGCCCACGATGCAGCCGTCGGCGATACGAAGCACCTCGGCCACGGTCGCATGCTTGACGCCCGTATTGGCCAGCACCGGCGTTGTGGGCAGGACGCGCTTCACCGCCTCCAGATCCTCCATCCGCGCGGCCTCGCCGGTGATCGCGCCCGAGACCAGCACCGCGTCGGGGATCGAGGAAAACACGGCGCTGCGCGCCCGGTCAGCCAGTGGCCGGGGGTCGAGAGAGCCGGCGAATTCGGCCGAGACGTTGTAAAGCGTCGCCACCGTCCCTGCCCCGATCCTTGCCCCGTAGCGCCGCGCGGCGCCGGCGTCGGGGGCCCAGAGGCCCATGTCACTGGCATAGGTGCCGGTGAAGATCTCGCGCACGAAGGCCGCCCCTGTCGCTGCCGCCAGAGCCATGGTGGCCATGGGGTCCCACAGGACATTGACGCCGAAGGGAACCGTGATCCGGTCGCGCAACCGCCCGATCACATAGGCCATTGTGGCAGTGGAGGCCGGATCGACACGCAGCTCGTAGGGCCGGTCGTTTTCGTTGCCGAACATCACCGCATCGACCCCGGCGGCCTGCAAAGCTGCCAGATCTGCCTCGGCACCCTTCAGGATCGCCTCCACTCCGCCCGCCGCGTCATGCAGCGGGGTGCCGGGCATCGCGCCCAGATGCACCATGGCAATCACGGGCTTGCGTCGCCCGAAAACCTGTTCGAACCGTGTCATGACTCGCCTCCCTGATCGCAGGCTAACCGGAAAGCCCTTGGCCGGGAAGCCCGCAACATACTAGCATGTCAGCATTGACTGGGGAGGCAAGGATGCTGGCACGAAGGCACTGGGACAGGCGTGGAACCGGGGGGATTTCCTTCACCGAGCTCGGCTTCGGCGCAGCGCCGCTGGGCAACCTTTTCCGCGCGATTTCCGAGGCCGAAGCCCAAGCCGTGCTTGAGGCGGCCTGGGCAGCTGGTGTGCGCTACTACGACACCGCGCCGCTTTACGGCTTTGGCCTTTCCGAGACGCGGATCAACCATTTCCTGCGCGGCAAGGCACGGGGCGACTATGTCCTTTCGACCAAAGTCGGGCGGCTGTTGCAGGCCGTCCCCCCGGGGCACGGCGACGGGGCGGGCAAATGGGTGGATGTGCCCTCTCGGCGCGAGTGGTTCGACTATAGCCACGACGGGGTTCTGCGGTCACTGGAAATCAGCCTGGAACGGTTGGGACTCGACCGGGTGGATCTTGTCTATGTCCATGACCTTGACATCTTCACCCATGGATCGGAGGCCGCGAAACAGGCGCGACTGGAAGAATTCATGGCCGGCGGCTACCGCGCGCTTTGCCGGCTGCGCGACGAAGGCGTGATCGCGGGCTTCGGAGCAGGCGTCAACGAATGGGAACCCTGCGACTGGATGATGGAGCGCGGAGAGTTCGACATCTTCCTGCTGGCGGGGCGCTTCACGCTGCTCGAACAGGGGGCACTTGGGTTCATGGACAAGGCGGCGGCACGGGGCGTCGGGGTAGTGATCGGCGGGCCTTACAATTCGGGCATCCTTGCCACTGGCCCGCGCCCCGGCGCGCATTACAACTATGCACCGGCCCCGCAACCGGTTCTGGACCGCGCCGCGCGTTTGCAGTCGGTTTGCGAAGCCCACGGTGTGCGGCTGGTGGACGCGGCCTTCCGTTTTCCGCTGTTGCACCCGGCCACGGTCAGCGTGATCCCCGGCGGGCAGGGTCTGACAGAAATGGAAAGCAATATCCGCGCTGCCCAGACAGAGGTTCCCAAGGCTCTCTGGCAGGCACTGGCGGCTGACGGGCTGATCCCGGAACGGCTGGTTCCCGCGACGACAGCGAAATAGACGGTGCGGCTTGCGTCGCGGAATCATCTCTCTTTGCTGGAAATCTTGCGTCGGGCGGCGGGGGTAGCAAGGGCCATCACACCCGCCGATCCGGTCGGCGTGTCGGCCACGGGCAGCAGGGCAGGCGGGTCAAATCCTGGCGCGGATCGCCGCTTCGTCGATGCCGGGGCGTTCCTCGACCGGTAGGCTGACATGCAGCGCTGCGGCTGCCTGGCCGAAAGCCGCGGCGTCGGCAAGGCTGGCGCCCCGGGCCCATTCGGCGGCCATGGCCCCGATGAAGCTGTCGCCCGCCCCGTGGGTCGAGACGACCTTGACAGGTTGTGCCGCATGCCAGGCCACCCTGCCGCCCTCGGCGATGACCAGACCCTCGGCCCCCAATGTGACGATGACCCCGGCGGGCCCCCGTGCCGACAGGTCGTTTGCGGCGGCCTCGGCGTCAAGGCCGGTTTCTGGCCGGGACAGCAGGTCGGCGGCCTCGCCCCGGTTCACCACCAGGAGGTCGATCAGACGCAGAAGCTCGGGGCTGACGGCCCGCGCGGGGGCTGCGTTAAGGACGGTGCGAATGCCCTCTGCCCGGGCACGGCTGGCCAGAATAAGGTTCGCCGCTTCGGGGATCTCGCTCTGCAGCATCAGCAGGGCGCAGTCCCGGGGGAAGCTCACCGCTTCTGCCCGGAACAGAAGGTTGGCACCCGAAACGATGACAGCCGCATAGCTTCCATCCGGCTGCACGATGGCAACTGACATGCCAGAGGCACCGGGGTGTGTCTGCACCGCGTTGCGCCGCACTCCGGCGGCGTCCAGCGCCGCGCGCAGCAGGATCGCCGGCTCGTCCGATCCGACCGCCCCGGCCATGTGCGCATCGGCCCCGGCGCGTGCAGCAGCCACGGCCTGATTGCCGCCCTTGCCGCCGAAAGCATAGCGGACAGCTGTGCCAACAAGCGTCTGGTCCGGGCGCGGCAGTCCGGGGGCGTTCACGATCACATCATGGTGCAGCGAACCTGCGCAGAGGATGACGGGTCGGGAAAACGGGACTGGCGGCACGGTTCTCGGCATCTGGTCGGTCGGATGACGCCGGGATGGTAGACCATGGCATGCATCTGACAAGGGGGCTTCACGCGCCGCACAGCGCTGCCATGACCAGCCCCGTTGCTGCGGCGGCATCCTGCCGGGCCTGGGCGGCAGCCAACGCCGGATCGGCCGCCAACCGCGCCGCGATCTCGATCAGGCGGTCGGTCAGGCGGATGTTCGTGCGCGCCTCGTCGATGGGGTTCAGCCCGGAATGGTCGGGAAAGGTGTCGAAATAGATGATGCCGCCGTAACCGATGCGGGCCAGCGCCACCAGGAGTTCCACCGTCTGCACCGGGTGGACCGAACCCGCCATCAACCCGTCGTCGCGTTTGCCGTAGCCGTCATTCAAGTGCAGGCCGAGGATCCGGCTGCGCCGGGCTGCCAGCATCGCGGCCTTGGCAGGCATCTCCCCGGCATAAAGCATATGGGCAAAGTCCAGCGTGACGCCGGTATTCCTTCGCCCGACCTCGGCCAGCGCCAGCAGGGTCGTTGCCATGTCGGGCATCAGTGCATGGGCGCGTGGTTCGTTGGGCTTGTATTCCACCGCGATGTCGATGGCCGGGTTGTGATCGGCGACCTCGGCCAGCGCGGCGATCGTGTCATCCCACATCCGCGCATAATCGGCCTGAAAGCTGTAGTCGAACCCGTCCTGCCCCATCCACAGCGTCATCTGGCTGCCACCCATTTCGGCGCATGCGTCGATGCCGCGTCTTGTCAGGTCAATGGCCGCGCGGCGGATGGCCGCGTCTGGGTGGGTGAAGGCGCCAAGACGGAAACCATCTTCCGTGTAATAGCGCATCGCCAGACCGTTCAGCGCAAGGCCATGGTCAGCCAGCAGGCGCGACAGGCTGGCCGGGTCATGGGCGACGAAATGGTCGGGATAGTTCAGGTCGGCGGCTGAAAGATCCCCAACACGTCCTGCCGCCGCCAGCATACCCGCCACCGTGTCCCCCTTGCGCTTGAAGGCATTCAGGCGGGCAGCATAGCGCGGGCGATTCGGGATCATGGCGGCTCAGGCAGGGTTGAAGAGATCGGGCCGCTCACGCTCCAGCGGCTCGAGATAGGTGATCAACTGGCGCAGATGCGCCTGCACTGCCGCCCGTGCGGCCTGCGGATCGCGGGCCTCCATAGCCGCAAGGATCGCCTGGTGTTCGGCCAGCGTCGCCTGCACCCGGCCCGGCACCGGCAGGATCAGCTGCCGCGCGCGGTTCACATGCAGCCAGGCCGTTTCAGCGACCTGGGCCAGCCTTGGAAAACCGGTAAATGACAGCAGCAGTTCGTGCATCGCCGCATCGGTTGCATAGAAGCCCGCAATGTCGCCATCGGCCAAAAGGGCGGCCTGCACGGTGAGGTTGCGGCGCAGAAGTTGCAGCTGTTCGTCGGTGATGCGTTCGGCCACCCTTTCGATCGCCGCGACTTCGATCGCCTCGCGCAGGAAGGCGCCTTCGCGGATTTCCTGCATCGAAAACCGCGCGACGAAAGTGCCTGCCTGCGGCACCACGTCAACCAGCCCCTCGCCCTGCAATCGCGCCACCGCATCGGCGACGGGGCTGCGGCTTACGCCCAGCGCCTCGCAGATTTCGGGCTTGCGCAGGATTTCACCCGGCTTGTAGGCCAGCGACAGGATCGCCTGCCGCAGCGTCTGATAGACGCGCTGGCCGAGAGAGCCCGTAAACTCCGCCAAGGGTCGCAGACGCGCGGCGGCGGAGGGCTCTTGTTTGGCGGGCGCTGCTGGTTGTAACATGCTAACATGTTAGGCAGATGGCCAAGCCTGTCAAGGAAGGGGTTCTCATGGCAAGCGGAGTGATCCGGCTGCACGGGTCGGACAATGTGGTGATCGCCTTGCAGGACCTTTCTGCCGGCAGCAAGGTCGAAGGGGTGGACAGCCCCCTGCCCGGTCCGGTACCGCGCGGTCACAAGATCGCGGCTCGCGCCATTGCCGCGGGCGAGCAGGTGGTGCGTTACGGCCAGATCATCGGCCAGGCGACGGCCAACATTCCGGTGGGTGCCCACGTCCACAGCCACAACCTCGGCATGGGTCCGCATTCCAGCGACTATGCCATCGGGTCGGAATGCCGCCCCCTTCCCCCGTTGGAACCGCGCAGTTTCATGGGCTTTCACCGCGCGGACGGTTCGGTAGGCACGCGGAACTATCTTGGCATCCTGACGTCGGTGAATTGCTCGGGCTCGGTCGCCCGCTTCATCGCAGAGGCCGCCGAGAAAGACCTGGTGCTGGCGTCCATGCCGGGGATCGACGGGGTGGTGCCCATCGTCCACGGCACCGGCTGCGGCATGTCGGGCACGAACGAGGGCTACCAGACCCTGATGCGCACTCTGAAGGGCTATGCGCGGAACCCGAATTTCGGCGGCATCCTGCTGGTGGGTCTCGGCTGCGAGGTGATGCAGGTGCCCGACCTCGTGGGTCAGGGCCGGCTGCGCCCGGACGGCAACTTCCGCTACATGACCATCCAGGGCGAGGGCGGCACCCGCGCCACGATCGAGCGGGCGCTGAAGGTGCTGCGCGAGATGGCCGAGGTCGCGGGCCGGGCGGTCCGCGCCCCCGCGCCGGTGTCAAAACTGGTCGTCGGGCTGCAATGCGGCGGGTCGGACGGCTATAGCGGCATCACGGCGAACCCCGCTCTCGGCCACGCGAGCGACCTTCTGGTGCGCATGGGCGGCACCACGATCCTGTCGGAAACCCCGGAAATCTACGGTGCCGAACACCTGCTGACCCGCCGCGCGGTCAGCCGTGAGGTGGGCGAGACACTGCTGGAGCGCATCCGCTGGTGGGAGGACTACACCGCCCGGAACGATGGCGAGATGGACAACAACCCCTCGCCAGGGAACAAGCGCGGCGGGCTGACGACGATTCTGGAAAAATCGCTGGGCGCAGTGGCCAAGGGGGGCACCGCTCCGCTGTCCGGGGTCTACAAGTTTGCCGAACCGATCACGACGCCGGGCTTCGTCTACATGGACAGCCCCGGCTACGACCCCTGCAGCGTCACCGGCCAGATCGCCAGCGGCGCAACGCTCATCGTCTTTACCACGGGGCGGGGGTCCGTCTCGGGCTACAAGCCCAGCCCCTGCATCAAGCTTGCCACCAATTCCGAGATGTATGCCCGGATGAAAGAGGACATGGACATCAACTGCGGCGATGTCCTGGACGGGGTCAGCATTGAGGCGAAGGGCGAAGAGATCCTGGAAAAGATCATCGCCGTTGCCAGCGGTCAGCAGACCCTTTCCGAAGAGCTGGGCTTCGGCGGGGCGGAATTCGTGCCTTGGCAGATCGGGGCGGTGATGTGACGGGTGCATATGTGAAGGGTCCGATCGTCGGGCGTTTCGACCCCGGTTGCCGGGCCGCATGTGCAGCGGGCTCAGCCCGCCGGCCCAAGGAGCAGCCGCTGTGACCCGCCCGCCCTATGCCTGGCCCGACCCTGACCGCGACTATGCCAATGGTGCCTTCATTCCCGGTGCTGCCGACTATCCCGACCGCTGGGCGCGCGAGGCCGCGGCCTTCCGCGAAACCCTGGCCGGGCGGGCGCAAGGCGACATCGCCTATGGTCCGGGCCATCGGGAAAGGCTGGACCTGTTCCTGCCCGAAGGCACCCCGCGCGGCGTGGTGGTCTTTGTGCATGGCGGCTACTGGCACCTGTTCGGCAAGACGCACTGGTCGCATCTGGCCGCCGGCCCCCTGGCGCGGGGCTTCGCCGTGGCGATGCCGGGCTATACCTTGGCCCCGGCCGCACGAATCGGGGAAATCACCGGCCAGATCGCACAGGCCTGCTGGGTTCTGTCCCACCGCATTGCCGGACCGATGGTCGTGACCGGCCATTCCGCCGGGGGCCATCTGGCCGCACGGATGGGCTGTGCCGACCTGACCGTGCCGGTCACCCGGGTTGTACCGATCTCGCCTCTGTCGGAACTCGGGCCGCTGATGGCGACTGGGATGAACGCGACGCTCGGGATCGACCCGGATGAGGCAGCCGCGGAAAGCCCGGCGCGGCTGCCCCTGCGGGCGGGGGTCACGGCGCATGTCTGGGTCGGCGCAGAGGAGCGGCCCGCCTTCCTGTGGCAGGCCCGGGTGCTGTCCGAGGAATGGGCCTGCCCCTGGACGGCCCAGCCGGGACGGCACCATTTCGATGTGATCGACGGGCTGGCCGACCCGGACTCGGCCCTGTGCAAGACCGTTCTCGACGGCCTCTGACACTTCACTCCGCGTGCGACCTCGTCTTCTCGTCGCTACCCGCGAGGGGTGGCGAAGTGATCCAAGGGCAGGCTCACATCTCGGCCGCTTCGGCCCGTCGCGCCTCGGCCTCGCGGGCGGCCTCGATGCGCGCCTTACGACGGCGGTTGACTTCGTACACCAGGGCCAGGATCAGCGTCACCATGATCAGCAGGAAGGCCAGCGCGTTGATCGTGGGCGTGATGCCCGACCGCACCTTCGAGAAGACATAGACCGTCAGGGTATCCGCCCCGCCACGGGTGAACTGGGTGACGTTGAAGTTCTCGATCGACTGGAAGAAGGCCACCGCCGCCCCGGCGCCGATCGCCGGATAAAGATGCGGAAGCAGAATCCGACGCATCACCTGGGAATGGCTTGCGCCCAGATCCAGCGCCGCCTCCTCCAGCCCGGCATCGAAGCTTTGCAGCCGCGCCAGCACCAGAAGCATCACCATGGCGGCGATATAACTGACCTGCCCCAGAACGCTGAGATGCAGACCGGGAATGAACGGCCAGGGGCGGGTGTCCGGTCCGAACAGCAGACCCCCGAGCTGGGTCCACATGATCATTGTCGAAATCCCGATCACCACGCCCGGAATCAGGATGGTCGAGATCATCATGCCGTAAAGCACCGTCCGAGCCCGACCCGAGATCGAGTTGATCAGGATCGCGCTGGCGGTGCCGATGACGACCGAAATCACCGCCACCGCCACCGCCACCCACAGCGTGTTGACGAAGGCCTTCATCATCCGCTGGTCGGCAATCATCTCGCTGAACCAGATCGTGGTCCAGCCCTTCCACGGCACGATCGAAGGCAGCTTCGAGTCGTTGAACGCCGCCCCCGACATCACCACCAGCGGCAACAGCAGGTAAAGCAGGAACAGCATCATGTAGAGATGCGAAAGGTTCTGACGCAGCTTGTGCATCGTGCGGCCCCCCTACTTCGCGATGTCCGACAGCTTCACCCGGAACAGCCACATCGCCAGCGTGACGATGAGCGTGCAGAGCAGAAGCAGAAGGAAGGCATAGGCCGAGGCCGTGTTCCAGTCGAGCGCGTCCTTGAACCACTGGTCGATGGTCTGGGTGAACCACTGCGAGGTGGTGGATCCCAGGATCGAGGGCACCAGCAGCGATCCGGCCGACAGCATGAACACCATCACCGAACCCGAGGCGATGCCGGGCTTGGCATGGGGCAGCACGATCCGCCAGTGAATCTTCCACCAGGGCGCGCCCAGATCCTCGGCCGCCTCGATCTGGTTGGTGTCCAGCGACTGAATCGCGTTGTAGACCGGGAAGAGCATGAACAGGACATAGGTGTAGATCAGCCCGATCACGACGCCGGTATAGCCCATGTTGGTCCAGCGGATCGGGTCTTCGATCAGGCCCACCGCCTGCAACAGCGCATTCAGCGGGCCCTTGAACGCAAGGATGATCCACCAGGCGAAGGCGCGCAGCACCTCGGACACCCACAGCGGGATGAACAGCAACAGGATCAGCGTTGGCAGCGACCGGGGGTTGACGATCTTGGCCATGTAATAGGCCAGCGGATAGGCCATCAGGAAGCACAGCACGGTAACGACCATCGAATAGAAGATCGTCAGCAGGAAGGTATAGACATGCACCGGGATGGTGTAGCTGAAGCCGAGAATGCTTTTTTCGACGCGGCCGTCGAAGACCTTCATGTAATTGCCCAGGCTGTAGGTGTCGCGCGGGCCGCCGATCTCGGTCACCGGAAGGTAGGGGCGGAAGCTCTGCTCGAACAGCGTGATGTTCGGCACGATCACCAGCATGATCAGCCAGAAAGCGACCAGCAGGCACATCAGAAGGGTCAGACCCGGCCCATAGCGGCGCAGCATGTCCTGCATGGTCTCAGCCCCTTACATTCGCGTCGGGCAGGATCGCGGCCCGCGCCGGGTCGAAGGACATGAACATCCGTGCACCGCGCTCTGGCACAGTGGCCGAACCGTCGTTGCGGATTTCCGAAGTCAGCGCCGCGCCGGTCTCCGTGGTGGCGTGGATGGCGATGAAGCTGCCCTCGAACGAGATGTCCCCGATCGTCACGGGAACCGAGTTCTCTGTCGCCGGCGTGGATGACAACACCGTGTGTTCGGGCCGGACGTAAAGCTTGCCGGCCTTGCCACCCAGATCGCCCAGCCGGGCGCGGAAGGTGCCGTGCGGGGTGACAAAGCTGGCCATGCCACCGGCGGCGTGCTGCACCTGGCCCTCGAAGATGTTGTTCTCGCCCACGAAACCGGCCACGAAGCCGTTTACCGGGTTGTTGTAGATCTCTCTGGGGTCGGCGATCTGCTGGATTCGGCCCTGGCTCATCACCCCCACGCGGTCTGACATGGCCAGAGCCTCGCCCTGGTCGTGGGTGATGTAGATGAAGGTCACGCCCGTCCGCTGCTGGATGGCGCGCAGCTCTGCCCGCATGTGCTGACGCAACTTCAGGTCAAGCGCCGACAGGGGTTCGTCCAGCAGCATCACCTGCGGCTCCACCGCCAAGGCACGGGCGATGGCGACCCGCTGCTTCTGTCCGCCCGACAGCTGGCTGACCATCTTGTCCGCCGCGCCGGGCAGATCGACCAGCTTGAGCAGCTCTTCCGCCTTCTTCCGCCGGGTCGCCTTGTCCACCCCGCGCACTTCGAGGCCGAAGCTGATGTTCTCCCAGATCGGCATCAGAGGAAACAGCGCGAGGTTCTGGAAGATCAGTGCCGTCGGCCGCTGGTTGGGCCGGGTTCCCTTCACATCCTTGCCGCCGATTCGAATTGTGCCCTCGGTCGGCTCGATGAAACCCGAGACCATGCGCAGGATCGTCGTCTTGCCGCAGCCCGAGGGGCCGAGGAACGAGAAGAACTCGCCCGGTCGGATGGAGACATTGGCATTGTCCACCGCCCGGAAGGTGCCGAAGTCACAGCAGACGTTTTCAAGATCGATTCCGGCGCTCATGGCCCTGGTAGTCCCCCTGGAGTGATCGTCTTTTTGTTGCAGGCTAGCAGGCAGGCTGCCCCTTGCAATCGGTATCGCCAGTTCGGGCCGGTCCTTCGGTCCAGAACGACCCATCTGCGCGCGAAAAAGTCACGCCGGACCCTTTCGGGCCCGGCGCTCCGGTCACGGGCGTCGCACTCAGGACGCCTTGTACTTGTCGG
Organism: Tabrizicola sp. YIM 78059; assembly: GCF_004959785.1. NCBI lineage: Bacteria > Pseudomonadati > Pseudomonadota > Alphaproteobacteria > Rhodobacterales > Paracoccaceae > Tabrizicola > Tabrizicola sp. YIM 78059. The sequence goes on along the minus strand of NZ_SJZH01000019.1, from coordinate 3,902 downwards.
CGTATTCGGTGCGCTTGGCAATGAACTCGGCGGTCTGCTCGGGCCACCACCACAGCTTGGCCAGCGCCTCGTCGTTGAAGGTGCCGTTGTAGTATTCCTTGACCGAGGGATCCATGAGATCGGCTGCGCCCTTGCCCACCGGGTTCGACGAGAAAGCGGTGGCCCAGCCCGCCGCCCCTTCCGGCGTCGAGACGAACTTGGCGAATTCGTGCGCCTGCTCGATGTTCTTGGCGTTCTTCATCAGCACGAAGCCCTGGTGCCAGGCAAAAGCCCCTTCGGTTGGCGCGATGTAGGCATAGCCGTCGTTGCGCAGGTTGTAGCCGGTCGAATCCCAGCACAGGCCGAGGGTGGCGCCGTTCGCCACGAAGCCCGCGTTGGCCTCGTTCTCGCCCGACCACCACTGCACGACATTGCCCTTGGCCTTCACGGCCTCGGCCAGAGCGATGTCCCACAGCTCGACCATCGCGGCCATATCGGTATACCCGTCCATCCACGGGCGCGGCAGCTTGCCCTGCGCATCAAGGTAGCGGCCCATCGCTGCCAGAGCCGAGTGAGGACGCAGCGTCACCGAGTTGTCGGGGCTGAAGAGGTCACCCAGCGACGGCGGGTCGGACAGCTTTGCCTCGGCGGTGTTGACCACCAGCGCCTCGGTGCCCCAGTTCGAAGGCACATAGAACAGCTCGCCGTTCGCGCGGCTGCGCTCGCCGGCCGAACCATCGGCCAGGCCCGGCAAATAGTTGTCCATCGCCAGCTTCGCGGGATCCCAAGGCTGTAGCAAACCGTTCGAGTTCCAGCCGCCCCAGCGGTCGATGGTTGGTTCGATCACGTCGATGCCGCCGGCCTGCAGCGCCACCTTGGCCTCGGCGAACATCGTGTCCTGGTCTGGAAGCTCCTTGAAGTTGACCTTGATGCCGGTTGCGGCCTCGAACGCGGGGAACACCTTCTCGGCAAGCGACGGATAGCCCGCCCAGCCGACGAAGTTCAGTTCGCCCGACGAGGCCAGTGCCTTCGACGAGATGATCGCCGGGGCGGCAAGCAGGCCCGCGCCGGCAGCGGAGCCTTTCAGGAACCGGCGGCGGTTGAAGGTGGAAGAGATTTTGGTCACGTGTGACTCCCTGGTTTAAGATGACGGGCTGTCCCCGGTTGTTCTGTTGTCATGGCCGGGGCGTCGGATCAGTCTGACAAGGGCCTTGTAACAGGTCCGTGTCGGACAGCGCCGCGTCCCTTCGGCCACTTGATTACTCAGCACTTCTGCCGCCCTGTCAACGCGCAGATACGCCTTGGCCTTTCGCGGACGGCAGGAGATTGAGCCGCAGCTCAACAAGGGACACCGATTGCCGCCGCTGTCGGCGCGGGAACGCGTGCCATGCGCGTCTGCAGGGCGACGGCAGAGAATCATTCCGGCAGAAGCCGCGCCTGCAAGCGGCCCAGCGGGAAGAAGTTGCGCCGCACGACCGTTTCCTTTCAGATCCCCTTGGCGACGGATTTCTGGCTTGCCTCCTCATCCGAAATGTTTCGGAATTCTTGTGGAAGACGCCCAAGCCACACTGAAGGGCATTGCGCGCAAGCTGGACCTGTCGATCATCCAGGTCAGCCGGGCGGTGAACGACCATTCCGACATGAATGAGGAAACCCGGCTTCGCGTCTGGGAAGCCGCGCGCGCCATGAACCACCAGCCCAATGTCTCGGCACGGAAACTGGTGTCGGGGCGGCCGGGGATGGTGGGGCTTGTGGTCCCGCAGCATCGTAACCTTGGCCAGGACGGCATCTTCATGGAGGTGGTTCCGGGCTTTCGGCCAATTTCTCCGGCCGGGGGGATGCAGTTCGTGCTGCACATCATGCGCGAGGACGAACCCGTTCTGCCCGTCTATCAGGCGCTGGCCGCCCTAGGCCTACCTGTGTCGGGCGATGTTTCGGTGTTGGCGCATGACGACCTTCTGCCTGCGCTGCGTGCCTCGGCCTTCTTCCCGGCGCTGACCGTGACCAAGGCCCCCCTGCGCGACAGCTGGGAGCCCCTGGCCGGCGCCATCGAGAGTCGCCCCCTCGCCGCATTGCAGCGCATCGGCAGCTAACAATTCGTCGAACGGAACTCGGTCGCCGCCCCGTCAACCTGATCCGAAATATCAAATCGTTGACTGAAAGCGCTTTGAAACGCAGTGAGTCCGAAACCTTTCGGAACGTCGGATGCCATCGCAGATCGGGAACCGGGGCGTTTGCGCCGTTGAACCCGCGACGCGGACGAACCGACACGGAGGATTACCGATGATGATACTTAGTTCCTTGTTTCCGGCGCGGTCGGCAACGCTGTCGAAAGCTTCAAGGCGCTGGTGAAAACCTGGGAAGAAGCAACCGGGCACACCGTCACCCTGGTGCCGATGCCGGCCCCGACCAGCGATCAGTTCGGCCTGTGGCTGGCGGCGGGGACGACCGACATCTACCTCTATCAGGCCGACGTGATCCGGGCGCCGCAGCTGGCCGACCATTTCGTGGACCTGACCGAGGCCGCCAAGGACCTGATCCCGCAGCATTTCCCCTCGATCATCGAATCGCAGACAGTGGGCAAGCTGGTCGCGCTGCCGATCTTCACCGACGCGCCCGCGCTCTACTACCGCACCGACCTTCTGGAAAAGCACGGCAAGCAGCCGCCGAACACCTGGGCCGAACTGACCAAGACCGCGCAGACGATCCAGGACGCGGAACGCGCCGAGGGCAAGACCCATCTCTGGGGCTTCGTCTGGCAGGGCAACGCCTATGATGGGCTGACCTGCGACGCGCTGGAATGTTTCAAGTCGCACGGCGGCGGCCAGATCATCGAGCCGGACGGCACGATCTCGATCAACAAACCGAACACGGTCGCAGCGCTGGAGCAGGCGAAATCCTGGGTCGGCACGATCAGCCCGGCGGGCGTCCTGGCCTACCAGGAAGAGGAAGCCCGCGGCGTCTGGCAGGCCGGCAACGCGATCTTAATGCGCAACTGACCCTATGCGCACACGCTGGGCAATGGCGACGCCTCGGCGGTCAAGGGTCTCTTCGGCGTGACCACCCTGCCGGTCGGCAAGGAAGGCGATCCGTCGGCGGCGACGCTGGGCGGCTGGAACGTGGCCGTGTCCAAGTACTCGACGAAGCAGGAAGCGGCGATCAGCCTGGCCCTGTATCTGGCCGGACCCGAGGCGCAGAAGCAGCGCGCGATCAACGAATCGAACCTGCCGACGATCATCGCGCTTTGCGACGACCCCTACATCGCCGCCGCGCAGCGGATCATCCCGCAGTGGAAGGACGTGTTCCTGAACGCCGTGCCGCGACCCTCGGCCCCGACGCTCGGCAAGTACATTGAAGTGTCGGCCAAGTTCTGGTCGGCGGTCCACAACACCCTGTCCGGCAAGGGTTCGGCGGCCGAGAACCTGGAACTGCTCGAAATCGAGCTGAACGACATCAAGGGGTCGGGCTGGTAAGTCCTCCCGGACCTGACTGACCCCACCGGCGGGCGGCTCCTGACTCCAGCAGCGGCCGCCCGCCTCGACAACAGACGGGCCTCGGAGGGGGGGCCCGCAGGGGAGGGACACATGTCAACACAGAACGGGACATCGAATGCCGGGGGGCTCAGCCTTACCCAGCAACGCCAGCGCGCGGCCTTCTGGTTCATCGCGCCCATGCTGGCGGCACTGTTCTTCGTCGCGGCCTGGCCGCTGATCCGCACGATCTGGTTCTCGCTAACCAACACGGCGCTGTCGAACCTGTACGTATGGCGGCGAGTTCATCGGCTTCGACAACTACCTGTCGCTGCGGATGCTGGAGTCCGGCCGCTAAATCTGGCGCGGGACGCTGGTCGATCCGGCCTGGTGGAACGCGGTCTGGAACACGGGTGCTGACCTGCCCCGGTCGTCCCTCGTTCATAACGAGAG
>NZ_SJZH01000018.1:0-40378 GCF_004959785.1 Tabrizicola sp. YIM 78059 | reverse complement strand
GACAAACGGGAATCCCCAAATGCAGACAGGACCTAGGCGCAGGGGGCAACGTCATTGGCGCGCTGGTTCGCCTGGCCGACCATCGTCTTCACGGTGATCGTGCCGGCGCTGGTCGGGGCCACCGCCTGGGCCTTCTGGCGCCGCCTGCGCGAGGGGCGGGACGGGGTGCCCTTCCTTGCCGGGCTCGCACTGTTCGTGCTGAGCTATGCGGGGCTGGGGATCAGCTTTCATCCGCATATCGTGCCGCCTGGCCTGACGATTCACGAGGCCGCCGCGCCGAATGAATCGCTTCTGTTCCTGCTGGTCGGCGCATTGGTGCTAATCCCGATGATCCTGGCCTACACGGGCTATTCCTACTAGGGCTTCCACGGCAAGGTGCGAACCGAGGACGGCTATCACTGATGCGCCGCTGGCTGTGGTTCGTGGGGCTTTATCTTGCCGGGGTGGCCGCACTGGGGCTGGTCGCGCTGGCAATAAGAGCCGCCATCATGCCCTGATCACGCCCGGACAGGCGCCGTCTTCCCCCCAATCAACCGCGCTGCATCGGCAAGCGGCAGAAGCGGCGGCAGGGCCGAGGGCACGGCCAGATAGCGTGGCCGCCAGTCGGGGTGAAACTTCTCCTTGAAGACGCGCAGGCCGGCGAAGTTGTAGAAGTTGCCGCCACGGCGGTAGATCAGCGCGCCGAACCGGTCCCAGAGCCTGCGGCTGCGTTCAGGCGCAAGTCCCGAGAGCGGCGCCATGCCCAGCGAGAAGGCGCGGTAGCCTTGCCCTTTCAGTTTCAGCATCAACTCGGTGAACAGGAATTCCATCGTCGTGCCCGGCGCGGCATCCGAATGGCGCATCAGGTCGATCGTGGCCATGGCGCGACTGCGGGTGGTCAGGATGTGCGCGAAGGCAACGATCCGACCCTGACGGCGCACCAGCGCCAACCGCCAGCGGCCCAGCCAGGACGGATCGAACCGGCCCACCGAAAAGCCCTTCTCGCGCGCCCTTTTCGTCCTGAGCCACGCATCCGAGATCGCGCGAAGTTCAGCGATCAGGGCCGGATCGTGCGGGGGCTGCACGATCTGAAGCGTAAGGCCGTCGCGCACTGCGCGGGCATGGGCCGCGCGCAGCTTCTTTCGCTCGGGGCCGTCCAGGGAAAAGCCGGTCAGTTCCACCACCGCCTCTTCGCCCATCTTGTGCAGCATCAGGCCCAGTTCCAGCATCAGTGGCACGTCATCGACCCCCACCTCGTAGAACACCGGCCGGGCCCCTGCCTGGCGGGCGGCTTCGACAAAGGTCAGCGCAGCCTCTCCGGCGGCGTCGGCGGGCCCGACCGGGCCGCCGTAGGCGATCCACGATCTGCCTGCGACGCCGAACATCACGAAGCCGCGCCCGTCGTCCGAAAAGATCAGCGCCTTGTCGCCGGTCAGGGCAAAACCCGTATCGGGCCGGTCGGCCACAGCCGAAATCGCGGCAGCGCGGGAAAGGTCGTCCGCCCCCGGCAGCACGAAGCGATGCCTCGGCGCACGCAGCAGAAGCCACAGCGCGGCCAGCCCGACGATCAGGCTGGCAACCAGCCCCGCCCGCAAGGCCCGCGGCACTCGGCCGTCAACCGCGAACTGCCACCACAACTCGTGCGCATAGGGTGTGCCCTTGTGGTCAAAGAACAGCACGAAACCGAAGGCGGCAATCGTGGTGACGACAAGTGCGATCCAGCCGGGGCCAAGGGCGGCATGGGTCAGCGTGGTGCGCCGGTGGAATTCGCGCCGGAAACGCAGCAGGATCACCAGCGCCAGCGCAAGGGCACCCGCACGCTGCCAGTCGGGGCCTTGGACCAGTGCCACGACCACGCCGGCCGCCATCGCCGCCAGCGTCAGCCAGAAGGCCCCGAGGCTGCGCCGCACGATCCCCAGCGCCAAGAGGATCAGCCCCGCCCCCAGCGCCGAGGACAGAAGCGCCGACCCCTCCACGAAGGCCAGAGGAAACAGCGTCTCGGCCACCTCTGCGGCCTCGGTCGTGGGCGGGATCAGGGCCGACAGGCTCATCCAAAGGCCCGAACCGAAGACCATGACCGCCAGCACCAGCGGCGCAAGGGGTGCGACCGCGCGCAAGGCGGGGTCCATCGCGGCCATGGCCCTTCCGAAGGCCCCGGCCGGCGCATGCGCTCCGGCTGCCCGCCAGGCCTCGTGAAGGGCCAGAACCACCAGCGCCAGCACGAAGGGAACGAGGAAATACACAAGCCGGTATAGCAGCAGCGCCGCCGCCACCTTGTGCATCGGACTGCCCGCAGGCATGGCGGCAATGACCACCGTTTCGAACACGCCGATCCCGCCGGGGACGTGGCTGATGATGCCGACCATGGTAGCGGCGGCAAAGACCGCCAGGAAGGTCAGGAAGCCAAGGTCCGATACCGGCAGCAGCAGGTATAGCGTCAGCGCCGAAAAGCCGATGTCGCCAAGGCTGAACAGGATCTGCCCGGCAAGGACCGGCAGCGAAGGCGCATGCAGCGTGAAGCGTCCCAGCGTCAGGCTATGGTCTGAGACCGAGGCCTAGGCCAGCGGCAGCGCTATGGCAAGGACGATACCGATGGCCAACAGCCGGATGGTCGTCGCCGAAAAGGGTAGCACCGAAGCGAGGGCACCCGGATGCAGGGCCAGAGCGCCAAAGGCCGACCACGGTTGCCGCCACGCCAAAGGACACGGCAGCGAAGGTGGACACGGCGGCAACGTCGTAGCCATCAAGTCCAAGCCCGGAATAGACCCGCCACCGCACCGCCCCGCCCGAGACGGCGGTAAGTCCGATGGTGTTGCCGAAGGCATAGGCCATCAGCCCCCCGGTCAGAACCACCGGCACCGGCAGCGGCTTGCCGATGTAGCGCAGCGCCGACCAGTCATAACCCGCCAGAGAAAGATACCCGCAAAACGTGGCCGCCAGCGCCAGAGCCAGCGTTGTCCAGGGCGTGGCATGTACCTGAGCCGCGACCTCGGCCAGATTTACCGGTGCCAAAAGCCGGTAAAGCGCCCAGAGACCCACCGCAAAAAGCCCGGCCGCAACGATATAGGGAAACGCGGCCTTGATGCGCGGCCAGAACCCCGGGCGTTCCGTCAAGATCTCGGCATCAACCGGCATGGGCGGCTTGATTCCCATGGGAAAGGGTGTCTCCAACTCTTATGCTTTGTCGTTCAAACGTCGGCAACCGAGGTGGGATTTCCGCACATGAGCTTTCTGAGGCGGATCTGGCACAGTGGCTTGATCGGCAGCTTCCTGACCGGGCTTGCGGTTCTGGCCCCGTTGACCCTGACCTTGATGATCCTGCAATGGATCATGTCGCGTCTTGCTGGGGCCTTCGGGCCGGGCACCTGGGCGGGCGACCTGCTGGCGCGTGCCTGCTCGGCAATGGTCGGGCAGAATCACGCGGCCGTTGCCTTTCTGCTGGGCCTGCTTGCCGTGCTGGCCGAAATCTGGGCACTTGGCGTCCTTATCAGGGGGCGTGCGCGCAAGGGGATCGAGGGCTGGCTTGACGCGCTGTTCTTGCGGGTGCCGCTTCTGCGGCTGGTCTATCGCCTGGTGGCGCAGGTGTTCCGCCTGATGGCGGGTGGCAGCGGCGACGAGATCAAGGCGATGCGCGTGGTCATGGTGCGCTTCGGGGGGCTGGCGGGGCCGATGTGCTGGCGCTGCAGGCCAGCGCGCAAGTCTATGACACGCCAGGCGGCGATCGGCGTGTGATGGTCTATCTGCCCACCTCACCGCTGCCCATGTCCGGCGGGCTGGTGCTGGTGCCCGAGGCCAGCATCGCCCCCGTGCCGGGCATGACGGCCGACGACCTGTTGCGTGTCTATGTCTCGCTGGGCGCGCTGACCCCGGCGCGGCCGGATGCTTTCACCGGCCCGCAGCCCCTGACTGCAGTAAGGGCATGAACCAGATCGCCCCGGCATTCGTGGCCTTCATCGAACAGCACGCCAATCTGGCGGCCCTGATCGTCTTTCTGCTGGCGGCTTCGGAATCCATCGTCGTCGTGGGGGCCCTGATCCCCGGCACGGCCATTCTTCTGGGTCTCAGCGCGATGATCGGTCTTGGCCATCTGCCGCTGTGGCCAGTGCTGATCGGGGCGACGCTGGGGGCGATCGCGGGGGATGCCTTGTCATGGTGGGTGGGCCATCACTGGCGCGACCGGATCGGGGTCATCTGGCCCTTCAGCCGCTACCCCCGGCTGATCACGGACGGGCAGCGCTTCTTCAACCGCCATGGCGGCAAGAGCATCCTGATCGCCCGCTTCACGCCGGGGGTGCGGGCGATCGTGCCCGTGGTCGCGGGCGCCTCGGGCATGCCGGCCGGGCGGTTCTTCGCGGCCAACATCGGATCGGCCCTGATCTGGGCGCCGTCGCATGTCCTTCCGGGGGCGCTGGCCGGCATGGGGCTTGGGCTGGCAGGCCATGTCAGCGCGCGGCTTCTGCTGCTGGTGCTGGGCCTGATACTGACGGTCTTTCTGGCGCTGCTGCTGTTGCGTCTGGTGCTGCGCTGGGTTCTGCCTAGGGCCGATGGCCTGCGCGCCCTTGTGGCCCAGCGCCTGCGCAGCCGCCCGCCCGCACCCTGGCGCCGGGCTGCGCTGGCGGTGCTCAGCCCCGACGATGACCTGCGTCCGCTGATTCTGCTGGGCCTGCCCTTGCTGATGGTCGCGATGGCGCTGGCGGGCCTGGCAGAAGAAGTCGCCGAACATGCGGGCCTTGCCCGGGCCGATGCGGCGCTGAGTCGGGCAGTGACGAGCCTGCGGACCGCGCCGGGGAACGAGGCGATGACCCTGGTGACAAACCTTGGCGATGCCCCGGTGATCATCACTGCGACGGTGGCGGCGGTGTTATGGCTGATCATCCGCCGCCGCTGGCATCTGGCGACGGGGGTCGCGCTGACGATGGGACTTTCCACCGCATTTGCCACCGCGATGAAGCTGACTTTCGCCATTCCGCGCCCGACCGCGCTTTATGACGGCGCGCAGGTGTTCGGATTTCCCAGCGGCCATGCCACCGGGGCGGCAACGCTGTTCGGGCTGCTGATCTGGTTTGCATGGCGCGGGTTGCCACAGCGCTGGGGCGGGCGGCTGGCGGGGCTACTGGCGGTTCTGGTCGCACTGATCGCAGCCTCGCGCATCTATCTTGCCGCGCACTGGCCATCGGACGTAGCGGGTGGTCTTCTGCTCGGCGCCGGGCTGACACTGGTCTTTGCGCTGGCATTCCGCCGGACCGACCCAACCCCTGTCGCACGGGGAACCCTGGCGGCGACTCTTGCGGTCTTCGCCGGGTTCGGCGGCTGGCATGCCATGACGAACCTTCCCGCCGCCCTGCGCATCTATGCCCCCGTTTCCCCCCCGCTCGAGATCATGACCATGGCCGACTGGCTGGCCGGTGGCTGGACCGCTCTGCCCGCCCGCCGAACCGACCTTGCCGGGGAGACCGAGGAAGTTTTCACGCTGCAATGGGCCGGTAACTTGGCAGACCTGCAGAACCTTCTGCTAGGCCAAGGCTGGCACGCGCCGCAGCCGCTTTCAGTCGCCCTTGGGGCCGTTCTGTCGCCCGCAGCCCCGAGCGAGGCGCTGCCCGTCCTGCCCAGGCTTGACGACGGCGCTTATCCGGTGCTGACCCTGATCCTGCCGGCCGCCGATGGCGCCTCACGCAGTGTGCTGCGCCTTTACGCCTCGGGCCATGCGGTTGAAGGCGTCGGGCCGCCTCGACCCATCCTGCTGGGCACGCTGGAGCATGAGCGCCTGATCCACCCCTTCGGTCTGTTGACCCTTTCCATTGCCGAGGACGGCCCTTCCCCGACTCTTGCCATGCCAGATCCGAACCTGCGCACGGTGACGGCTGGAGACAGAACGCAGTTGCTTGGCCCGGTTTGACCTGTGGCGCCGAAGCCTCCGTCGCGTCATACCCGGTCGTGCAGGCGGTGGGCGTGCCGGGGCCGATGCCTCAACGCCGCGGCCTCGCCCCGGCGCAGCGCGGTCAGGCTAGCTGCGGCGATCATGAGGACTGCGGCCCGTAGCCCAGAATGCGGCCGGAAGATGCGACAGCTGCGGCGGGGCGTCGGGGGCGGGATTGCCCCGCCCATCTGCAGCACGAAGGCCGAGAGCGAGATGCCCGCCGTCAGCCCCACCTGCTGCGAGACCGCGGAAAGGCCGGTGGCGCGGCCCATCTCCTCTTCCGTCGCATCGACGAAGACGATGCCGTTCAGCCCGGTGAACACCAGCGCCTGCGCGAATCCTGCCAGGATCACCAGCGGCACGATGACCGCGTAGTTCACGCTCTGGATCGTGCCGAGGCCGAGGAAGGCCGCCGTGCTGACCAGCGTGCCAGCGATCAGCGTCCGACGGAAACCGAAACGGTTCAGGATCCGCGGCGCCAGTGCCCGCATCGTCAACCCTCCCAGCGCGAAGAGCCCGCTGAGCAGGCCCGAGACCAGGATCGAGAGCCCCAGTCCGACCTGGAACAGGAGCGGCAGGAGGAAGGCCGCCGCCCCGCCGCTCATGCGGAAGATCGTGCCCGCAACGATGCCGACGGTGAAGGTATGGTGCTGGAACAGGCGCGGATCGACCAGCGCATCGCTTCGCCCCCGCGCGCGGATCGTGTAGAGCGCCATCACCGCCAGACCCGCCGCCATGGCCCCGAGGGCGACGGGCGTCGAGACCAGATGTTCGCCGAGGCAGAACAGGCCGAACAGCCCGGCGCCGAGGCCTAGGGCGGAAAGGACGAAGCTGGTGCGGTCGAGGGGCGCGACCGGCTCGGGCGGCAGGCGCGGAATCAGCGCCAGGGCGAGCGCGATGGCGATCAGACCGATGGGCAGGTTGATGAGGAAGATCCAGCGCCAGCCGAGGGTCTGGGTGACGGTCGCGCCCACGAGCGGCCCCAGCGCCGGCCCCATCAGCGCAGGCACGGTGATCCAGGCGAGGGCCTGTACCATCTCGTCCTTGGCCACGCCGCGCAGCACGATCAGCCGGCCCACCGGCACTATCATCGCGCCCCCCGCGCCCTGCACCGCGCGCGACAGGACCAGCCCGGTCAGCGTCGATTGCGCGGCGCAAAGGGCCGAGCCGGTCAGGAAAATCACCATCGCCGCGACGAAGACCCGCCGCGCCCCGAAGCGGTCGGCCAGCCAGCCCGAAACCGGCACCATCGCCGCGAAGGCGATCAGGTAGGTGGACAGCGCCAGTTTCAAGGACAGGACGGGGACCGACAGGTCCTGCGACAGGACCGGCAGCGCGGTGGCCAGCACGGTGGCGTCCGTTGTCTCCATCAGCATGGCCAGCGCCACGATCAGCGCTACGACCACGCGCGCCCGGAAATCCTGTGTGGCCGTCAATGCGCCATCCCTGCCTTGGCGCCCGTCTTCGGCTTCTGCATCAGCGCCACGAAGGGCAGCATGGCGAAGGCTGCCCAGCCGGTCAGCGCGAAGGCGTCCTGGAAGGCCAGCATCTGCGCCTGCCGGGCGATCACGCCCGAAAGCTGCGCGGCCGCCGCCGGGTCGGTCGGGGATAGCCCCAGCGGCGCCAGCCAGGCTGCGACCTCGGGGCGGAAGGGGGTGATGTCCTGCACGAGGACGCTCCAGTGGAACTGGGTGCGGGTGGCCACCTGCCAGCCCACCACGGCGATGCCGACCGACGACCCGATGGATCGCGCGACGCCGTAGATGCCCGAGGCCTCGTCCTGCCGGTCGCGTCCGACGTTCTGGAAGGCGAGCGTCGACATGGGCACGAAGAACAGCCCCATGCCGAGGCCCGAGACGATGCCGGGCAGGGCGATGTCCCAGAAGCCGGCGTCGAGGTTCAACCGCGCAAGGCCCAGGTTGCCGAGGCCCAGGGCGCAAAGCCCCAGCACCAGAAGGACGCGCGGATCGACCCGGCCCATCAGCACCGCCCCGGTCAGCACCATCGAGGCCCCGGCGGCGAGACCTCGCGGCATGAACAGAAGGCCGGCATCCACCACCGGATAGCCCAAGAGCCCCTGCACGAAGAGCGGCAGCACCGCGATCGTGCCGAACATAGCCAGGCCGAACCCCAGCATCGTCGCGTTCGCGGCGGCGAAACTGCGGTCGCGCAGAAGCGCGAAGTCGATGATCCCGTCCCACATCCGCCAGCCGCGCGTGACGAAGACGGTGCCCGCGAACAGCGCGACCAGCGCGGCAACCTGGATCAGGCGCGAGGCGAACCAGTCGCGAGTCTCGCCCAGGTCCAGCACCATCTGCACCGCGCCGATCGCCGTGACCATCAGCGCAAGGCCGAGCCAGTCGATATGGACGCGCTTCACGTCCTCCTGCGGCAGTTCGCCCGCCATCATCATGAGCGCGAAGGCGGCGACGGGCAGGTTGACGTAGAACACCGCGCGCCAGCTGAAATATTCGGTCAAAAGTGCCCCCAGCGTCGGCCCCAGCACCGGGGCCACGACCACGCCCAGGCCGAACAGCGCCATCGCCTGACCGCGCTTTTCCTTTGGGAAGGCGTCGAACAGGATCGACTGCGACAGTGGGATCAGGAAGGCCCCGGCCAGCCCCTGGCCCAGGCGGAAGGCCACCATCATTTCGACGTTCTGCGCCAGCCCGCACAGCATCGAGAACCCGGCAAAGGCCAGGATCGCCCCGGTGATCAGCCGCCGCCGCCCGAACCGGCGCACGAAAAGCCCGGTCAGCGGCATCACCGCGACCGAAGCCACGATGTAGCTGGTCAGGATCCAGACCGTCTGGTCCGAGGTGATGCCGAAGGCCGCCTTGATATGCGGCAGCGCCACGTTGACGATGGTGGAATCCAGCACCTCCAGCACTGCGGTCAGCACCACGGCCAGGATCACCGTCCAGCGCACGGCGGGCGGCGCAGCAGTTTCAGCCTTGGCAGCAGCACCGGTCATGGCGCGGGCGTTGCCGTGGTATCCACGGTGACTGTGCTTGACGCGCCCACACGCAGCGGCATGGCGGCATCGCCGGAGCCTGCTTCCAGCGCGATGCGGACCGGAAAGCGCTGTGTCACCTTGACCCAGTTGCCGGTCGCGTTCTGCGGCGGCAGAAGCGAGAAGACCGCCCCAGATCCCGCTCCGATGCTTTCTACCCGGCCCTTCAACACCATCCCCGGATACATGTCGATGGTCACGGTGGCGGGCTGGCCGGGCCGCAGACGGGCGATGTCGGTTTCCTTGAAATTCGCATCCACCCACCAGTCCCCGTCCTCGATGATGGAAAACAGCGGCTGGCCGGCCGCCACCATGGCGCCGGGACGCAGCGATAGGTTGGCCACCCAGCCGTTGACCGGACTGCGCAGCACCGCATCATCCAGCGCAATGCGCGCCTGTTCCAGCCGCGCCATGGCCGCGCGCACGGCGGCATTCTCAGTGCCCTGCGCCCCCAGCTGATCCTGCGCAGCCTTCAGCGCCGCGGCCGCCGCATCGCGCGCCGCCAGCGCCCCATCGCGCGTGGTTCGGGCGTTGTCCAGTGCTGCCTGCGCCAGATCACCCCGGGAATACAGCGCCTCGGCCCTGTCGAAGGCGGTCTGGGCCTGCTCAAGCACCGCATTGGCCTGGGCCAGCTGCGCCTCGGCGGCCGCCACCTGCGCCGCGCCGGCACCGGCGGTCTGCGCGGCCTGTTCGAAGGCCGCCTGTGCCGCGCCAAGTTCGGCCCGCAGGATGTCATCCTGCAGGCGCAGAAGAACCTGGCCCCGGTGCACCAGTTCATGTTCCTGCACCTCGACTGCGGCAACCCGCCCGCCGACCCGAGCCGCGACTGTCAGCACGTTTGCACCTACATAGGCATCGTCTGTCGAGGGGTGCAGCGCCTGATGCCGCCACCACAGGGCAAGCCCGCCCGCAGCACCGGCAAGGACAGCGATCAGCACAAGGATCTTGAAGGATTTCATTGTCAACCTCGACGGAACGACCGACCTACGGCACGAACGGCGCGCCGCGGGCCGGTATCTTGTTGGCTTTCCCCGGCCGTCACGGCCCCATCGGCCCATCCATCAGCACCGGGAACAACCCGACGAGGCCGGTCAGGACAAGATAGGTCGCGACAATATAGTTCAGTAGTCGCGGCATGATAAGGATCAGGATTCCGGCGATCAGCGCCGCCAGCGGCCCCAGCACCAGGTGCATCTGCATCCCCATCATTGCGCCACCGCCTGCTTCTGCGCCTCGACGAAGTGGGCGCGCAGTTTCGCCTCGTCGGTCGAGGACAGGTTGGTGCGCAGCACCGTGCCGCCCAGTTCAGCCAGATGCCCGATGACCCGGTCCGAGGTCACGTTGCGCGCCATCATGAACAGCGCCGCCTTGCCGGGCGACAGGGTCTTGGCCACGTCCTTCATGAAGTCGTCGCGGATCCCGAAATCACTGAGCGCCCCGGCCACGGCGCCCGCCGCCGCCCCGGTGACCAGCCCGATCAGCGGGTTCAGGAACAGGACCCCGATCAGCAGCCCCCATAACGAGCCCGACATCGCCCCTAGCGACCAGGGGTTGACCATCTGGCACAGATGCACCTTGCCGTTCTCGTCGGCCACCGCGACCACGGCGTCGCCGACATCGGCGTAGTATTCGTTCGACAGTTCGAACAGCTTCCTGCTGGCGGCTTCCGCCGCTTCGGCATCGTCGGAGCCGATCACCACCAGTTCAGCCATGATCCGGTCTCCTTGTCCCCGGGGTTCAGAGGTTGATGTGCTCGGCCGACCACTCGGCGAGCGGCAGGCCCCGGTTCGGCACGCGGCCGTGGTTGCGGAAGAACGTCTCCTTGTTGGCCAGTTTCTGGGCATAGGGCAGACACCCCCCCTGCGCAGCTCCTGGATGTTACCGCCGCACCAGCTTGTCGCGTCAATGTAAAATGCCTGGCCGCCCGCATGTCGCCGATGCAGACGACCCCGGGCATCCAGGGCGCATCGGCCTTCGCAGGCTCCATTCTGGCCATGTCCCCGGCGATCCGCCGCCCGACCATCTCGTATTCCTGATGCCCCAAGGCGCCGAGCTTCGACACCGTCAGCACCGCCGCAGGCAAAGACCTTGGGCCGGTCGGGGTTGCGCATCCGCATGTCGGTGACGAGGAAGCCCACCTCGTCCGCGATCGGCAGCCCGCGCAGGAAGTCTTGCGGCTTCCTGGTCGGAAAAGCGATCATGAGCTCGGCCTTCGGCGTCCTGCATTCGAGAAACTCGACCCCGTTGGCAGTCCTCCCGCGCGACCACAGCCGCGACAGCACGACGCCGGCACCCAGCAGAACCAGTTCAGAGGCCGCGACCCCGGCCCCGGTGTTGCCCTGAAGATGCAAAAGCCAACCGGCCATCGCCGCCCCCTCAGGCCATGTTCCAGCCGTGGCTCACGTTCAGCGCCTGCCCGGTAAGGGCGTTGGTCGGGAAGGCGGCAAAGACGAAAGCCACCTCGGCCACGTCCTCGACCGTGGTGAACTCCTTGTCCGCCGTCTCGCCCAGCATGATGCGCTCGATCACCTCCTTCTCGGAGATGCCGAGTTCGGCCGCCTGTTCGGGGATCTGCTTTTCCACCAGGGGCGTGCGCACGAAGCCGGGACAGATCACGTTGGCGCGGATGCCGTGCTTGCCGCCTTCCTTGGCGATGACGCGGGCAAGGCCCAGAAGGCCGTGCTTGGCCGTGACATAGGCCGATTTCAGGGGCGATGCCTCGCGCGAATGGACCGAGCCCGTGAAGACGATGGCCCCGCCCCCCCGCGCCTTCATGTGCGGGATGCAGGCCTTCGAGGTCAGGAAGGCGCCATCGAGGTGGATCGCCAGCAGCTTCTTCCAGTCGGCGAAGGGAAACTCCTCGACCGGGTGGACGATCTGGACGCCCGCGTTCGAGACCAGCACATCCACGCCGCCGAAGGCCGCGACGACCTTTGCCACACCGGCGTTCACCTGGTCCTCATCTGTCACGTCCATCGCCACCCCGATGGCGCGGCCCGGGCCGCTCGCCGTCAGCTCGACCGCAACGGCATCGGCAGCCGCCTGCTTCAGGTCGGCGATGGCCACAAGGCCCCCCCGCGCGAACGTGGCGTTCCGCTATGGCCCGCCCGATGCCGCTGGCGGCCCCGGTGACGATGCAGGATTTGCCCTTGAGATCCAAGGTCATTCTCCTTGCTGCCGGCCGCCGTGCGACCGCATTTCCGTGCGCGTGTCAGATGCCCGCAGACCGGAGGGCCGACGGATGGCCCCAGCCATGGCGCGGCCCCGAGATGGTCTTGTGCGAGAGGCCCGATGCCCCGGGTCGCTGCGTCGGGATATGGACAGCCGAGACGGCCCCTGGCACCGGCCGGCCATCCGGCCCGCTGCGCGGTGGAACAGCTCCAGCCGCGCCGGGCCTGCGGGCCGGCGCGGTGGGTGATGACCATGAACTTGCAGCGGTCGGTGCGACAGGGCCAGGCGGGAAGCCGGGGCTTGTCGGCGGCATGGCAACGTCGGCGGCATGGCAACAAAGTGCGCGCGACCAGATCATCCTCTTTCATGGATCGGCGCCTTTTCTTCAGAGTCGGCGGCATCGAAGACATGCATCCCGGCCTTGGTCGCGTCGTGTGCGGACAGTTGCGGGTGTGACAGGCTGCGTGCCACGTCCGCAACGCCGGCCGCCCAGGGCGCCCGCATCGCCTCGCGCGAGAAGTCATAGTCCTTGGCACCCGTCTCGTAGGGCTTGGCGCGATAGATCAGATGGATCAGCGTCAGCGGCGCCCGGGCCGGGGGTGCAAGCAGCCGCGCCACCGTAGGATCGGCCTTCAACGCCGCGGGCAGCGCATCCGCATGTGCATGCAGGGCGGCAGCAAGCGCGTGTTTGGCGCGCATCCGGTCGGTCACAGCTCGGATGCGGCTGGAAAAGCGGATGTCCTTCTCGCGTGCCTCGACCGTCCAGATCGAGCGGGGAACGGGTCCACGAGCCGGAAAGAGGTCCACCTGCCAGACCACCAGCGGGAGGTCGTCAGCGCGGCTCTCGATCACCCGGGCAAGTGGCGTGTTCATCACCAGACCGCCGTCCCAGAAATAGTCTCCGTCGATCTCGACTGGTGGAAATCCAAGGGGCAGCGCCCCCGATGCCATCATGTGCTCCGGCCCGATGCGGCGTTCGGCGCTGTCGAACCAGATGAAATTCCCGGTGGCCACGTTCACCGAACCTACGACCAGACGCACCGGCCCGGCGTTCAACAGGTCGAAGTCGACCAGATCCTCAAGCGTATGGCGCAGGGGCGCGGTGTCGTAGAAGCCCGCATGGCCCGGCAGGCCGGAGGCGTCGAGCGCGGCCGGCCAGGGGCGCGGCGCGAAGAAGCCCGGCGCGCCGGCGGTCAGCGCGATCCCGGCGCCCAGAAACCGCAGCCCCGGCCAAGACGCGGCGCCGCTCACCCGTTCCCAGAAGGCCGTCAGCCGCTCGGCGCGACGGTCGGGCGGGTTGCCGGCAATCAACGCTGCGTTGATTGCCCCGATCGAGATGCCGGCCACCAGATCGGGCAGGATGCCGGCTTCGGCCAGACGGCAGACGGCGCCCGCCTGATAGGCGCCAAGCGCACCGCCCCCCTGCAGGACGAAGGTGGTGCGGTGCCGGGTGGTCCGTTTCATGCCTTCGTCCTCCCCTCGGCCGGGGCGCGCAGGTCGAGCATCGTCCATTGCCCCTCGATGACCGGACCGCCCATGGCTGCGGCCCGCATCCGGTCCAGCCTCCGGCTTGAAGGCCCGGCAAGCACCAGGGCCAACGCCACGGCGGCCAGAATCGGCAGCGCGATCAGGGCGGCGAGCCCGATCATGAGGATGCTCATCGACGTTCCGATGACGATCAGCCCGGAATTGCGCAGGTGGGACAGCATGGTCGGTATTCCCTTCACTGACGACAACCTGCCCGGCACGCATTGCCATGCGCTGCCGGGCAGATTGAATCGCTGTAATCTTTGAAGCGCGCCCCCGGATCCGGGGGCGCGGTGCGGGGCGCAGGATTGCGGCTCAGCCTGCCTGCTGCTCGCCGCTTTCGCCGTCCTCGCCGCCGTTGTGGTCCTGGTCGCCGACCATCACCTTCCCGGTCGCGGCATCCACCATCATCTCGGCCACCTTGCCCGAGGCATCGGCGAGCTTCAGCTCGATTCCGAGCGCGCCGTCCTCATGCTCGAACTCGGCCGAGAGCACCTTGCCCCCCTGCGCCTCGGCACCCGAGATGGCCTGAAGGAGGCCGGTCTTCGCCCCCTGGATCGCGGCGAGTTCGTTCGCCTCGGAGGTATCGCTGTCGCCGTCCGATTCGGGCTTCTCGTTGTCCGGGGTGCTGGCGAGGATCGCGCCGGTCATCGGGTCGATGCGGTGGTCGATCTCGGTCGGGCCGCTCTGCTCGGTCACGTCGAAACAGGTCCCGTCCTTCGTCACCTTGAACTCGGCGCCGGTCACGATACCCTGGCCCGCAGCCTCCGCCACGCGGATGGCGTCCGCCAGCGTCAGCCTGGCCCCAGCAAGCGCCTTCAAGCTGGTGGCCTGCTTGCCACCGGTTTCGGCCCGCGCCACCGTGGCGGCAATACCGCCGAGCGCGATGGATCCGGCGAGCGTCGCCGTCATCAGCCTTGCAAATCGGGATTTCGGTTTGGGTTGCATGGTCTTCTCCTTTTGCTTCTGGCAGCGACCGTCGCTGCCATGACGCCAATCTGGAGATCGCGCATCGCAAGCGCCTTTCACCTGCGTTGAAAATCTGCCATTATAGAAAATGTCGAAATATCATCGATTTGTAGATCATGGCCCATGACCCGCCAGACGAATGTCGTCCTCCTGCCTCTCGGACGAGCAGGCCGGGAGCCACTTCCGCGGCGTTGGCGACATGACCCTTTCTCACCCCCGCTTCCTGGCCTTTCTTGCAGTATTCGTCGCGGTCACCTCGGCCGGTTCCTTCTTCTTTCCGATCGAGGAAGCGACGATCCTGGGCTTCGACCTTGCCGCTGCCGTGTTTATCGCGCTGGCCCTGCCCCTATGGGCGGTGGACAACCCCGAGGACGCCCGTGCCCGCGCGGCGCGCGACGACGGCGGGCGGATTTTGCTGATGCTGACAGCGGCGGCGGCGCTGGCGGCGATCCTGCTTGCGCTGGGGCGGATGATCGAGGGGCGCAGCCACCTGACCAGCACGGATTTC
The DNA here is from genome assembly GCF_004959785.1 of Tabrizicola sp. YIM 78059. NCBI lineage: Bacteria > Pseudomonadati > Pseudomonadota > Alphaproteobacteria > Rhodobacterales > Paracoccaceae > Tabrizicola > Tabrizicola sp. YIM 78059. The sequence goes on along the minus strand of NZ_SJZH01000018.1, from coordinate 25,294 downwards.
GCCATCGTCGCGGGAACGCTGGTGCTGGCCTGGCTGTTCTCGAACCTGGTCTATGCCTTCCACTATGCGCATCTCTACTACGACCAGGTCGATGCGGGCGATGCAGGCGGGATCCTCTTTCCCGAAGGCGGAAAACCGGTTTTCGCGGATTTTGTCTATTTCGCCTTCGTGATCGGCATGACCTGCCAGACGGCCGACCTCGACATCTCGTCGCGAACGATCCGGCGGGTGGTCACGCTGCACGGCCTGTTCGCCTTCTTCTTCAATCTCGGCGTGCTGGCCATGACCATAAACGTGCTCTCGGGCGTGCTTTGACGCCCGAGAGCGAGGCCGGTTACAGCATTGGTCTTGAGACCGATCAGGCAGGCTGATCACCGCGCTGCCCCAAGGTGACGGCCAGCTCGGTCGGCTTGCCGGCGCGCAGGAAGTCGAGCTTCACCTCGGCGCCGGGCTTGGCGGTGGCGATCAGCCGGGTCAGATCACGCGGGCTGTCCACCACATGGCCATCGACCGCCGTCACCACATCGCCGCGCTTCAGTCCGGCCCTGGCTGCCGGGGTGTCAGCGTTGACATCCACGATCAGCGCCCCCTTGGCGGCATCCAGCCCCAGCGCCGCAGCGATATCTTCCGTTACCGGCTGGATCGAGACGCCCAGCCAGCCGCGCTCTACCTTTCCGTCGCCGCCAAGATCGGCGATCACGGCCTTCGCGGTCTCTGACGGGACGGCGAAGCCGATCCCGACCGACCCGCCGCTGGGCGAGACGATCGCGGTGTTGATCCCCACCACGCGGCCCTCGGCATCGAACAGCGGCCCGCCCGAGTTACCTCGGTTGATGGCGGCGTCGGTCTGGATGTAGTTGTCGAAGGGTCCTGAGCCGATGTCGCGGCCCAGCGCCGAGACGATGCCGGCCGTCACCGTGTTGCCCAGGCCAAAGGGGTTGCCGATCGCCACCACGTCCTGGCCCACGCGCAGGCTGGCACTATCGCCCCATTCGACGAAGGGTAGATCGTGGCCCGCCTCGACCCGGATCAGGGCAAGGTCGGTCGCAGGATCGGTTCCCACCACCTTGGCATCCAGGCTGGTGCCGTCCGCCAGCTTGACTGTGACCGTTTCGGAGCCATCCACGACATGGTTGTTCGTCACGATGTCGCCCGAGGCAGAGATGATGAAGCCCGTGCCCACGCCCTGCATCTGCGGCGCCTCACCCTGCGGTCCGAAAGGCTGGCCGGGCATCGGCATACCGAAACGGCGGGCGAAATCCTCGAAGCCTGGCGGCAGGTCGGCGGGGTTGAAATCTGCGGCATCGGCCTTCTTGGTCACCTCGATATAGACGACAGCGGGCGAGACGCGCGCGACCAGGTCGGCATAGCCGCCGGGCTGCACTGAATAGGCCTGGGCGGGGGTAACGGTCGGGGCAAGTGCACCCACGGCGGTCGCCCCCATCAGCGCGCCCAGCATAAGCGCGGGCCAGCGGCGGAAATCGGGTCGTGTCTGCATGTCAGTTTCTCCTGGCTTTCGCCCCGCATCATCCTTTGACCGGGGCTGTCGATGCTGCCAAGATCGTTGGCCATGTTTGCAGGGAAACCTCGCCCGCATTGCAAATGCGCAATCTTCCTCGCAATCGCCTCACCGCGGTTCACAGGAAAGAGATTGCGGATTTGTAATCTGCCGGCCAGCACCCTGTCGGCTGGCGCCTGCATTTCCCGTTCCTCGAAACCTGAAAACCGAGGAGACGAAGGTTGATCCGCAAACTGAAGATCCGGGGCGCGCGCGGCCTGTTCCTGCTGGCGGTGGCCGGGGGCCTGGGATTCTGCTTGCTTGCCTCCGCGATGGGTGTGGTGGCCGGCAGGCTTCTGATGCTGGGGTTGCGGCTTGCAGAAAGTGCCGACGCGTCGGATGGAGCAAGGGGCTGCAGGCAACGGCTGACAATGGCACCCAACCCGCCTGCGCATGTCGCAGACTGTCTGACCGACGGAACTACCCAGCGCGGCGGCTTTCGCGCATGGCCCTTTCGGGATAGACAGGAAAGGCACGCCAGCACAGGCGCGTATCCCGCATGGACCGCAGCATGAAACTACTGGTGATCGAGGACGACCGGACCACGGCCGACTACATCGTGGGTGGCCTGCGGCAAGAGGGCCACGTCGTTGATCACCTTGCCGACGGACGCGAGGCGCTGGCTCAGGCAATGTCGGGTGGCTATGACGTGATGGTGGTGGACCGGATGCTGCCGGGTCTTGACGGGCTGTCGCTGGTCAAGGCGCTGCGCGCGGCAAAGGTCGCCACTCCCGCGATCTTCCTGACCGCCGTGGGCGGGGTGGACGACCGGATCGAGGGCCTACAGGCGGGCGGCGACGACTATCTGGTGAAACCCTTCGCCTTCGGCGAGTTGTCGGCGCGCATTCATGCGCTGGCCCGCCGACCACAGCCGGCGGCGCAGGAAACGGTGCTGACCGCGGGCGACCTGACGATTGACCTGATCCGCCGCAAGGTGACGCGCGCGGGCGTCGAGATCGACCTTCTGCCCCGCGAGTTCGCATTGCTTGAGCATCTGCTGCGCCGCGAGGGCCGGGTCCAAACGCGCACCATGCTTCTGGAGGCGGTCTGGGACATCAGCTTCGATCCCCAGACCAACGTGGTGGAAACCCATATCAGCCGGCTGCGGTCGAAGATCGACAAGCCCTTCGACCGGGAACTTCTGAAAACCGTCCGCGGCGCGGGCTACAAGATCGAGGGCTAGCGCCGTGGCCACCCCCACAGCGCTGTTTGCCGGGGCCATACGTGTGGCCCGATCCACCCCCGTCCGGCTGGCGCTGGGGTTGGTTGCACTGTTTTCACTGGTCAGTGTGGCGACGCTGGGGGTGGCCTATGTGCAGATCCGCGGCAATCTTGTCGAACAGATTTCTGCAACGCTTGACCAGCATGTTGCGGGCTTTCGCGTGACCGACAACCCGGCCGCGCTTGCCGCGCTGGTCGCGGCCGAGGCCGTGGCGGCCGATCCGGAAAGCCGGATCTTCGTGTTCATTGCCCCGGACGGTTCCAGCGTCGGCAATGCCCGGGCCGAGATCAGGGGCACGGAAGTTCGTCTGATGCCACTGGAAGGCGGGCGCAAGCTGGGCATCGACGGCTACGAACACCGGATCGTGCCGATGGCAGGCGGGCTTCTGGTCGTCGCGGAAAGCCTGGAGCCCACGAAGGAACTGCGGGAGACCTTCCTCGATCTGGTGGCCCTGAGCCTGGTGCCCACGATCCTTCTGTCGCTGGCTTCGGGGGTCTGGCTGGCCGCCGCATCCGCACGGCGGGTCACACGCATAGAAACCGCACTGGGGCGCCTTGCAGAGGGCGATCTGACCGCTAGGGTCGGCGGGTCGGACCGTGGCGACGACCTGTCGCGCATCGGCATCGGCATCGACCGCATGGCCGAGGCGCAGGAGGCCGCAACTGCCGCATTGCGCCAAGTCTCGGCCGACATCGCGCATGACCTCAAGACTCCGGTCCAGCGCCTGGCCCTGATGCTTGCCGACCTGCGCGACCGCCTGCCTGAAGACGGCCCCGAGGCCGACCTGGCGGCCCGCGCCGCGCAAGAGGCCAACCGCGCCGTGGCCGTGTTCCAGTCGCTTCTGCAGATCGCACAGATCGAGGGCGGAAGCCCCAAGGCCCGTTTTGCCTCAGTCGATCTGGCAGCCGTCCTGCGCACCTTTACCGAGATCTACGAACCCGCGGCCGAGGATTCCGGCCACGAACTGCGTCTGGCCCCCCTGCCCGAGGGTCCGGTGCTGGTCACCGGCGACCGCAACCTCCTGGGCCAGGCAGTGGCCAACCTGATCGAGAACGCGCTGCGGCATACGCCGGCGGGCTCGCGCATCGACATCTCGCTTGCGCGGCAAGCGGGCCGGGTGGTGCTGACCGTGGCCGACAACGGCCCCGGCATCCCCGAGGCGGAACGCAACAAGGTGCGCCGCCGCCTCTACCGCCTGGAACGGTCGCGCACCACGCCCGGCCATGGCCTTGGCCTGGCGCTGGTCGATGCCATCGCCCAAGTCCACGGTGCGGACCTGACCCTGGCTGACGACGCCCCCGGTCTGCGGGTGCGACTGACCTTCCCCGATCCCGCCGCCTGCGCGACCAAGGCCCCGGCCCGATGAAACACCTTCGGATCGTGCAGCGCCTTTCGGCCCTTGCCCTTGCTTGCATCCTGACCCTTGGCGGCCATCTCGGCTGGCAGCAATGGCGCGGCAACTTCGCGATCGTCGTTGCCGGCGAGGTCTACCGCTCGAACCAGCCCACACCCGAACGGCTGGCGGCCTATGTGCGCGACCATGGCATCCGCGCGGTTCTGAACCTGCGCGGGGCCCAACCGGCGGCCGACTGGTACAAGGCCGAACGCAAGGCCGTTACCGACTTGGGCCTGACGCTGATCGACCTGCCGCTCTCGGCCGGGCGTGAATTGACACGCGATCAGGCAGAAACTCTGCTGGCCACACTGCGCGATGCCCCGAAGCCGCTTCTGATCCATTGCCGTTCCGGCGCGGACCGGACCGGACTTGCCTCGGTCGTCTATCGGGCGATGCTGGGCAGGATCGACGAGGAAATGGCAGAACAGCAACTGTCGATCCGATACGGGCACTTCTCGGTTCCCGTGCTGTCGGCCGCCTTGCCGATGGACGCAAGCTGGGAGAGGATGGAAAACTGGTGGGCCATCTAGGAACGGGCCACTACAACTCTGGCAGAAGTTGATCCGGCTTGACCTTTTCACCATCGACGCATCGGCCTGCCATCAGCTGGTGTCGAAGCCTGGACATCGCCTGATCCCGGCGCGGGCTTCCCAGACGCGGGTGCAGGTTCGCAGAAAGATGTGGTATTGGACGTTCCGCGACCGGCGCTGGACAAAAGCTTTGCCCCGCCGGGCACCCTTGCCATCCGCGCCGATCCTGATTCCGCGCGCGGATGGCACCTCGATGATGTCGGTCAAGGTGAACGCGACTTCCAATCATCGCCTGTATCCAGTCTGTCTTCGTCGCGGTAACCTGCTGACGCACCTCGCAAGAAATCGATGACTGAATGTGCCCGGCTGCCTTGCGTTTGCCGGGCCGTCGCAGCATTGTGTCGTCAAGGGGAGAGAATATCATGGAATACCGCACGCTTGGACGCTCGGGCCTGAAGGTTTCTGCAATCGCGATGGGCACCTTCACCTTTGGCGGGGTCGGCCCGTTCGGCCGTGTCGGCAATCAGGGGGTCGATGACGCCCGGCGGCTGGTGGATCTCTGCCTCGATCACGGGGTCAATACCTTCGACTGCGCCAACATGTATTCGATGGGCGTGGCCGAAGAGATCCTGGGCGAGGTGCTGGAGGGCCGCCGCGACCGCGTGCTGGTCACCTCCAAGGCGCGGATGCGCGTGGGCGACGGCCCGAACGACGAAGGCACCAGCCGCCACCACCTGATCCGCGAATGCGAGAAAAGCCTGAAACGGCTGCGGACCGACCACATCGATATCTACTTCATCCACGAATGGGACGGCACCACGCCGGTCGAGGAAAAGATGGCCGCGCTGGACCGGCTGATCCAGGACGGCAAGATCCGCTATGCGGGATGTTCCAACTATTCCGGCTGGCACATCGCCAAGTCGCTGATGGCCGCGGACCGCGACCGCCGCGCCCGGTTCGTTACCCAGCAGATCCATTACACGATCGAGGCGCGCGAGGCCGAATACGAGCTTCTGCCCCTGGGCCTGGATCAGGGGCTGGGGACGATGGTCTGGTCGCCGCTTGCGGGCGGGCTTCTGACCGGCAAGCACCGCCGGGGCCGTCCGGTGCCCGACGGCAGCCGGCAGGCCGCCGGCTGGACCGAACCGCCGATCCGCGATGTCGAACGGCTCTGGGACATCGTCGAGGTGCTGGTCGATGTGGGGCAGGCGCACGGCGTTTCTGCCGCTCAGGTGGCGCTCGCCTGGCTTTTGACCCGGCCCACCGTGGCCAGCCTGATCGTCGGCGGCCGGAACGAGGCTCAGTTCAAGGACAGCCTGGCCGCCGTGTCGCTGAAGCTGACCGAGGCGGATATGGCCCGGCTGAACGAGGTCTCGAAGCCGCCGCTGCTCTACCCCTACTGGCATCAGGGCCAGTTCGCCCGGGCGCGCTTCTCGCCTGCCGACTGGGTGCTGCACGAAGGCAACGAGCCGCCGGCGTGGTAAGACAGACGGGGCGGGATTTCCCGCCCCGTTTCCATTTCAGCGCCCCGCGAGGGCGGCGGCGATCGCGGTCATGGCGATCATGCCCGGATCGTCCATCCCGATGGTCTTTTCCCCGAAGATGCGCGCCCGGCCCACAGTTGCGGGTTTGTCCTTTAAGGCTGCCTGGGCGCGGGCCGCGGCATCCGCCGCCGCCGCCGCAACCGCCGCCGGATCGGTCAGGCCGGCCGTTGCCTGCGCCATCGCGTCGAGGCTGTCGAGTACGGTCTTGCCGCCCAGTTCCGCCTTGCCGCGCGCCTGCATCGCATCACGCGCGCCCGCGATCAGGGCCGAGACCTCGGACGCCTCCACCCCTGTCCGGCCCTTCAGCGCCTTGGCCATGCTCATCAGCCCGGTCGCCATCAGCGTGCCGTAGGACGACCCCGAGGTTCGCGTGAAGGCCTGCGCGCAGGCCAGAAGCGCTTGGCCAAGGTCGTCAGGCAGGCCGGGAGCGGCCTCCTGCATGGCCTTGGTGCCGCGCGTCAGCGTGACCCCCAAATCGCCGTCGCCAAGCGCCCCGTCGGCGCTGTTCAGCATGTCGAAATCCCGCGCCATGGCATCAACCAGCCGGTCGATCGCTGCGCGCAGATCGGCCACGGTTAGGGTCATTTCACGCTCCAGAACGCGCAGTCGCACGGGGCCTTGAGGAAGCCCTCCAGCTCGTCGTCCAGCTTGCACAGGGTGAAGGAGACGCCGGCCATCTCCATGCTGGTGGCATAGCGGCCGACCAGCGGCATGACGATGCTTGCCCCCGCGCCTTCCAGCCGCGCCTTCACTGTCCGGTAAAGGATGTACAGCTCTTCCGGCGGCGTGGCGCCCAGACTGTTGACCATGACCGAGACGCGGTCGCCCTTGCCCACCGGCATGTCGGCCAAGAGGCGGTCCATCATCTCGCCCGCGATGGCATCGGCGGGGCGCAGCTTGTCGCGCCAGACGCCGGGCTCGCCATGGATGCCCATGCCCATCTCCATCTCGTCCTCGCCGATGGTGAAGGTGGGTTTGCCCGCCTGCGGCACCGTGCAGGGCGACAGCGCCGCACCGACCGAGCGGCAGGCATCGGCGGCCTTCTGCGCGATGCGGGTCACTTCGTCGAGGTCATGCCCCGCCTCGGCCGCGGCGCCGGCAATCTTGAAGGCATAGACCATGCCTGCCACACCCCGACGCTTGGCGGCCTCGGCCGGCGGCGCGCTGGCCACGTCGTCGGCCAGGACCACGGTGGTGCAGCGGATGCCGTCAAAGTCCACCAGGTCACCGGCCATGTCGAAGTTCATGATGTCGCCGCCGTAGTTGCCGTAAAGGCGCAGCACGCCCGCGCCCTGATCGGCGGCGCGGATCGCGTCGGCCATCTGCTCGGCCGAGGGGCTGGCGAAGACGTCACCGATGGCGCAGGCGTCCAGAAGGCCGGGGCCGACATAGCCGGTAAAGACCGGCAGGTGCCCCGATCCGCCGCCCGAGACGATCCCGACCTTGCCCGCCTTGCCGGGGGTGGCGCGGGCCACGGCGCGCTTCGTCTCTCCTACCAGGCGGTAGAATTCGGGATGCGCTGCCGTCAGGCCTTTCAGCATCTCGTCAACGTAATCGGCGGGGTTGTTCAGTATCTTCTTCATGGTCTGCCTCCGGTCAGCTGCGGCGCCCTGCGGGCCGCCAGGTGTTCACGATCATCACGAAAATCAGCAGGCTGCCCCAGATCAGCTCGCGCGCGAAGTTGGACACGCCGACCATGTTCAGCCCCGAGGACAGGAACTGCATCGACAGCACCGCCAGCACCACCCCGATGATCCTGCCATAGCCGCCATACGGGTTCACCCCGCCCAGAATGGCGATCAGCACGGCGAGGAGCAGATAGCTCGACCCGTAATCCGCCTTGGCCGAGTTCGCCCGGCTCATCACCACCATGCCGGCGGTGGCTGCCAGCGCGCCCGAGGCGACATAGACCTTTATCAGCATCGCGTCGATGTCCATGGCGGCAAAGCGCGCGGCCAGGGGATTGGCACCGAACATGCGGACCTTCACCCCGAAGGCGGTGCGGGTCAGGATCAGCGACAGCCCCCCCGCCAAGAGGGCGAACAGGATCAGCGGCGTGGGGATGCCAAGGATCGTCGCATTGCCGATCCAGGCGGCGGCGGCGGGCAGGCCCATCACCGCCGACCCCCCGGTCAGGGCAATGGCAAAGCCGGTGAAGATCAGCCCCGAACCGAGCGTGGCAAGAATGGCCGGCAGGCCGAGCTTTGCGACAAGCAACCCGTTGAACAGCCCCGCCGCCATCCCCACCGCTATCGCGGCAGAGAGGGCAAGCAGAACCACCGTCGTCCCGTCCGACGATCCGGTCAGTCGCGTCATGATCAGCGCGGCAACGATAGCCGAAAGGTTGGCGATGCCCACCACCGAAAGATCGATGCCCCCGGTCAGCATCGTCAGCGTCATCGCCAGCGCGAGGATCGCGAATTCGGGGAACTGGAAGGCCATAGAGGTCAGGTTCTGCCAGCTGAGAAAGCGGTCAGGCGACAGCGCCGCCATGGCCAGGAAGACGGCCACGGCGATGACCGCAAGCCGCCCCTCGGGGCTGGAGACCAGTCGTTGCAAGAGGTTCTGGCGCATCTTCAAGGGTCCTCCTCACGCCGCGCGCGCGGCGGCGCGCTTGGCCTGCCAGGCGGGCAGACCGGTTCCCACAAGGATCAGGATGCCGATGGTCACCGATTGCCAGGTGGTCGGGATGCCCAGCACGATCAGGCTGTTGCGCACCAGCACGATCAGCGCGACACCCAGGACCGTTCCGGTCAGCGTGCCGTGCCCGCCGGCAAGCCGCGCCCCGCCCAGCACTACGGCGGCAATCACCGAAAGCTCCAGCCCGACCAGGTCGAAGGGGTTGGCAACGCGCGCCATGCTGGCATGGATCACCCCGGCCAACCCCGCCAGCATGCCCACATAGACATAGATGAAGAACTGCACACCCTTCACGTTGATCCCGATGCGCCGGGCGCTTTCGACCGACCCGCCGATGGCATAGATCTGCCGGCCCAGCATCGTGCGCTGCAACAGGAACCAGGTGATGACGATGACCAGCACCGTGACCACGAAGGCGCCGTGCAGGTTGTAGAACGACCCGTCGGCGTTCTCGCCCCGTATCAGCATCATCCGCCCGAATTCCCGCATGCCGGGGGGAAGGGTCGTGATCTGCTTCTGCCCGATGAAGGTCAGCATGAAGCCGCGGAAGATCGACAGCGTGCCCAGCGTCACGATCAGGGTGGGCAGGCCGAAGCCTGCGATCAGGATTCCGTTGATCGCGCCAAGGCAGGCGCCTACCGCCATGCCGAAGCCCAGCGCCGCCCACCAGGGCATCCAGGGCAGGGCCGCGTTCAGCACCATGGCGGTGACATACATGGTGAAGGCGGCGATGGCGGTGAAGCTCACGTCGATCCCGCCCGAGATCAGCACCAGCATCGCAGCCACCGCGAAGATGCCCAGCACGATCCCGCCGCGCAGCAAGTCGGTCAGCGTGGCGATCGACAGGAAACCGGGGTCGGACAGCGCCGCCAGCAGGCAGAAGGCCAAGATCACCAGCGCGACAAGTGTTTCGTTGCGGGTCCAGTCGATCTTCATGACGCCAGCCTGTGCGCAAGTTCGGTCTCGTCCACGCTGCCGCCGGGAATGTCCTCGACCATCCGGCCGCCCTTCATGACCAGGATGCGGTGGCAGGTGGCCAGAAGCTCCGGCAGGTCATCCGAGATGACGATGACCCCCAGCCCCTGTGCCGCGAGTTCCGCTATGATGCCGTGGATTTCCGCCTTGGAGCCGACATCGACGCCGACGCTCGGCCCGTTCAGGATCAGCACGCGCGGGCTGCGCGCCATCCAGCGCGCCAGAACCACCCGCTGCTGGTTCCCGCCCGACAGCGAGCGGACCGGGGCATCGGGATCGGGCGCCTTGACCTTCAGCCGCACCAGCCAGTTGCGCGCCTCATTTAGAAGGCCGGGAAGGTCCAGCACCCCGCCCATCCGGGCATGGGCATCCAGCCGGCCGATGGCGATGTTCTGCACGATGCTTTGCGTCAGGAACAGGCCCTCGGTCAGCCGGTCCTCGGGGACATAGCCGATGCCTGCCGCCGCTGCAGCGATCGGATCGCCGCCCGGCACCTCGCGCCCGTCCAGCGTGATGCGGCCCGCCTCGGGCGCGACCAGACCGAAGAGCGCCTTGGCCAGCGCCGTCCGGCCCGAGCCGAGCAGGCCCGAAACCCCCAGCACCTCGCCCGAGTGCAAGTTGAAACTCACGTCCTCGAACGCCCCGGCCTTGGACAGGCCCTGCACCTGCAGCAGCATCGGGGCGTCGGCAGGCAGTGGCGCGGGCGGCTCTTCCGCCACGTCGCGGCCCGTCATGTGCCGCGTCAGGCTGGCCGCGTCGAAGTCATTCGCCGGGCCTTCGGCGACCTTCTGGCCGTTGCGCAGGACCACGACCTGCTCGCAGACCTCCAGCACCTCGGCCAGCTTGTGGCTGACGAACAGGACGGCCACCCCATCGGCCTTGAGCCGACGGATGATGGTCAGAAGCCCCCGCACCTCGCGTTCGGTCAGGGCGGTGGTGGGTTCGTCCATGATGATGAGCCGGGCCTCGGTCGCCAGCGCCCGGGCGATGGCCACCAGCTGCTTGTGTGCGACCGACAGGGTTTCCACCACCGCGCCCAGCGGAATGTCCACCCCGATGCGCTCCAGCGTCGCCCGCGCCAGTTTAAGCATCCGGGCGCGGCGCACCAGCCGCACGCCTTCGCCCAGCTCGGCCGAGAAGGCGATGTTCTCGGCCACGGTCAGATTCGGAAACAGGCTGAAGTCCTGGAAGATCACCTTGATCCCCGCCTCGGTCGAGGCGCGGGGCGTCAAGGGCCCCTGGACCTGCCCGGAAAAGGCAATTGTTCCCCGGTCGGGGCGTTCCACCCCGGCGAGGATCTTGATCAGGGTCGATTTGCCTGACCCGTTTTCCCCGGCCAGACACACCGCCTCGCCCGCGGCGATGGTGAACCCCACGTCCGACAGGGCCGTGATTCCGGCATAAGTCTTGGTCACGCCCGAAAGCGCGACGAGCGGTTCCGACATGGCTTTCCTTCCATCGGGTTCGGGGGGCCGCACGGCCCCCCGCTGGCTTTGAGGCCCGATCAGAACGGATAGTCGGCCATGTTGTCCTTGTTCACGTTGACCCAAGCCTGACCGTAGATGACCTTGCCGTCCAGCTTGACCTTCTCATAGCCCGGCAGGCCGAGGTCCATGCCGTCGGTCACGCTTTCTCCGTTCATCACCATCACGGCCAGCTTGTTCATGGCGTAGCCCGCAACCGACGGATCCCAGAAGCCGATGCCGTCCACCGCACCGGTTTCCAGATACTGTCCGGCGATCGACGGCAGCGAGGTGCCGAAGACGCAGGTCTTGTCGGCAAGGCCGCGCTCCTCGATGGCAAGACCGATGCCTGCCACGTCGGTCGAGGCCGAACCCTGCATGCCCTTGATGTTGGGATAGGCGCGCAGCACTTCCTGGGCCTTCTCATAGGCCTTCTGCTGGTCGTCGAAGGTCTCGTTCTTGTCGCCCACAAGGGTCATGTTCGGATAGTTCGCCTTCTGGTAGGCTATGGCGCCGTCCACCCACTGGTTGTGGGTCTGGCTGGTCAGCGAACCCACGAACACCGCATATTCGCCTTCGCCGCCCATGCACTTGGCCAGTTGCTCCATCAGGTTGGCGCCGAAGTCCTCGTTCACGAAGGCTTCGAGGTCGTAGTTCGTGTTCTGCTGGCTTGCGGCCTCGTGGGTGATCACGGTGATGCCGGCATCCATGGCCCGCTTCAGCACGGGTTCCAGCGCCTCGGGGCTCATCGGCACCACGGCGAGCGCGTTGACCCCCTGGGCGATCATGTCCTCGATCAGCGCAGCCTGCTGCTGCGGGTCGGCCTGCGCCGGCCCGACCTGGAACGCATCGTTGCCGGTATCGGCCGCGAACTGCTTGACGCCTTCCTCCATGCGGTTGAACCACTGGATGCCGGCGATCTTGACCACGGTGGCAATCTTCTTGGCATCCTGCGCCATCGCGGGCATGGCCGCCATCGAGGCCGAGGCGGCCAGGATTGCAACGGTCTTCGTCAGTTTCATGTCTTCCTCCCTTTGCGGCCACGCGGGCCTGTGTGATTGACGTTTTCCACCAACCTAAGCGGCTTGTGCCGCCTTTCCAACCGCCTTGATCATGTCGAGGCGATATTTCCTTGTTTCGCACCAGCAGGTTGCGCGAAACGCGCTTGGCCCGCGGACCATTGCGATCCCGGACAGGGCCATGTCAGTCTGCCGCTTTCCGGTCAGGATCTGCCCCCCCTTGCGATTGATGCATTTTCCGGTTCCAGAAGCCCGGTCACAAGCCCAGGCGCCACCAGATGCGGCAGATGGCCGGCCCCGCGGACCAGGTGGATGGCCACATGTGCCGGAAGCCCTGCGACCGACTGCCAGTCCAAGATGCGGTCGGCGGTACCCCAGATCACGCTGATGGGCGGGGCGAGCCGCTCGAGATCGGCCGTCATGTCGATCTGCTGCATCCCCTGATGCGCAAGCCGCCGGACAAGGTGGCCCAGAGCCTCGCGGCGGGATTGCAGCCGGGAAAGCTCTTCGGCCAGCAGGCTGTCGCTCATCGGTCCCGCGTCCAGAAGCGACAAGGCCCGCGCCAGCGCGGCGGGTGTTTCGGCCGCCAGCATCCCGTCCAGGAAATCGGCATTGATCCGAGCTCCGACCCCGGCCGGGGCGATCAGCACCAGCCGCGCGATCCGCGGCCCCAGACGCTGTGCCAGCCGGACGGCAAGCAGGCCGCCCAGCGAATGCCCGACAAGCGCGATGCGCCCGGCGGGCAGGCCGGGCAGGATCAGGTCCGCCATCGCCTCGACCGTTTCGGCGCGGTCGGTGGAAAGGCCATGGCCGGGAAGATCGGGGGCGTGCACCGCCATTCCCGCGCGCGCCAGCCTCTGCGGCAGGTCGCGCCAGCCGCGCGCGCTGTCGAAAAGGCCGTGCAGCAGGACAACCGTTCCCGCCCTGCCCGATATGCCACCCTGCCCGCGCACGTCCTCGGCCGTGATACGCCCGTTGCGGCCGGTGCCCGGCACCAGTGTCAGGTCCACCCCGCCGCGCCGTGCAGCCGCGCGCGCCGCCGGACTGGCGCGCAGCCCGGCATGTCCTTCCGCGACCGGCACCGCCACGGCCGGCGCGGCCGGGGTCTCGGGTTGCACCTCCCGGGTCGGCGCGGCCCCGGTCGCCGGGGCCTGGGCACCCGCTTCCTCGACCTCGGCGAAGGGCTGGTCCAGCGCGACCGTCTCGCCCTCGGCCACCAGCTGCGCGACCAGCACACCATCGGCCATCGCAGGCACCTCGACCACGGTCTTGTCGGTCTCGACCTCCATCAGCACGTCGCCGCGCCGGTAGGCCGAGCCCGGCGCCACCAGCCAGGCGGTGACCCGGGCCTCCTCCATGGTCTCGCCCAGGCGCGGCAGGGTCAGCGTCACGCCGCCCATGGCGGAGCCTTTCGTGTCACCAGCCACAGGGCCGTGTCATGGATCAGGTCGGCCGAGGGGATCGAGCCGCGTTCCAACGGCGGCGAGACCGGGATCGGGATGTCCTCGCCGCCAAGGCGCAGGATCGGCTCTTCCAGCCAGTCGAAGCACAACTCGCCCAGCCGCGCGGCGATTTCCGAGGCGACCGAGCCGGTCACCACGGCCTCGGTCACCACCATGGCCCGACCGGTGCGGCGCAGGGCTTCGACCAAGGGCGCCTCGTCCAGCGGGTTCAGGCAGCGCAGGTCGATGACCTCGGCCTCGACCCCGGCGGCGGCCAAACGCTCGGCGGCGGCGAGGGTTTCGTGCAGCATCCGGCTGTAGGTCAGGATCACCAGATCGCGGCCCTTGCGCCGCGTGACGGGCTGGCCCCAAGGCGCATCGGGGCGGGCGGGGTCAAGCTCGCCCTTCAGCGTGTAAAGCCCCTTGTGTTCGATCACCACCACCGGGTCGGGCTGTTCAAGCGCGCCGCGCAGCAGGTGATAGGCGTCGTTCACCGTGGCGGGCATCACCAGCCGCAGGCCGGGGACATGCATGATCCAGGCCTCGAGGCTCTGGCTGTGCTGGGCGGCCGCCGACCGGCCCGTGCCGCCTTGTGTCCGCAGCACCATTGGCACGCCGATCTGGCCGCCGAACATGTAGCGGCTTTTCGCGGCCTGGTTGGCGATCTGGTCCATCGCCATGCCAGCGAAGTCCACATACATCAGTTCCGCCACCGGGCGCAGACCGGTCATCGCCGCGCCGATCGCCGCGCCGATGATCGCGGGTTCGGAAATCGGCGTGTCGATCACCCGGTCCGCGCCAAAGAGGTCGATCAGCCCCTTGGTCACGCCATAGGCGCCGCCGTAAAGCCCGACCTCCTCGCCCATCAGGATGACCGAAGGGTCGGCCTCCATCGCATCCAGCAGCGCCTGGCGGATCGCTTCGCGATAGGTCGTCTCGGTCATGCGCGTGCCTCCTCGGCCAGGACTGCGGCCAGCCTGCGGGCCTGCGGGCGGGGGGCGGGCGTGCCCGGGGCATAGACATCCTCGAACATCGTCGTCAGCGCCGGGGCCGTGGCCGCAAGCGCATGGGCAAGGGCCGCGTCCATCTCGACGCCCGCCTCGGCGTCGATCCGGGCAAGGTCGGCCTCGGGGGCCAGGCCCTCGGCCAGCAGCCGCGCCCGCGCCCGGGCTACGGGGTCGCGCTGGCGGCCCTCGGCCTCTTCCTCGGCCGTGCGATAGGGCGACTTGTCCATCCGGGCATGGCCGTAGAAGCGGTAGGCGTCGATCTCCAGGAACCCCGGCCGACCCTGCCGCGCATCGGCGACGAGCGCGCGGGCAGCATCGTGCACCGCCTCGACATCGGCGCCATCGGCCCGCGACGCGGCCAGACCGAAGGCCGCCGCCCGCGCCGGGAAGTCCCGGTTCCCGGCGGACCGGTCCACCCGCGTGCCCATGCCATACTGGTTGTTGATGCAGCAGAAGATCACCGGCAGGCGCCAGAGTGCCGCCATGTTCATCGATTCGTAGAGGATCCCCTGGCTCATCGCACCATCGCCGAAGAAGGCGACCGAGATCTGCCCCTCGCCCCGGTTGCGGTAGGTCAGACCCGCGCCCACGACATGCGGGATGCCGCCGCCCACGATGGCATTGGCGCCGAGATGCCCCAGCGCCCGGTCGGCGATGTGCATCGACCCGCCCTTGCCCCGACAATAGCCGTCTTCTTTCCCGGCGATCTCGGACATCATGCGCTTCGGATCGGCACCGCGGCCCAGGAACACGCCATGGCCGCGGTGGTGGGTGGTGAAGCTGTCGCCCTCGCGCATCGCATCAGTCAGGCCAACCACGGCTTCTTCGCCGATCGACAGGTGCAGCATCGACCCCGCGCTGCCACCCTTCAGGAACAGCTCTCCCACCCGCTCCTCAAAGGACCGGATGCGCCGCATCATGCGATAGCGCGACAGGGCGCCGGTGTTGGCCGTCTGCACGGGGGCGTTCATTCGGGGGCTCGCAGGGGTTTCAGTGCGGCATAGGCCGCGCGGTAACGGTCGTAGATCGGGCCATAGGCGGCATGGGCATCCATGTCGGGCTCGACCCGCCGCGCGGTGCGCACCATCGCGGCACAGGCCGCGTCGATCGAGGGGAAATGCCCCGCCCCGACCGCCGCCAGGATCGCCGAGCCGAGCGCGGGGGCCTCGGGCTGTTCGGTCAGCTCCAGCGCCAGGCCCAGCGTGTCGGCATGGACCTGCAGCCAGAAGGGCGACCGGGTCGCGCCGCCCGCCACCACGATCCGCCGCGCGGTGAAGGCCGAGCCGAAGGCTTCGACGATGGCGCGAGTGCCGAAGCAGACCGACTCGACCAGCGCCCGGTAGACATGCGCCGGCGTGTGTTTCAGGCTGAGCCCCGTGATCGCTCCCCGCGCCAGCGCATCGGTATGCGGCGTCCGGTTGCCCTGGAAATGATCGACGGCCAGCAGCCCCTCGGCCCCCGGCGGCAGGGCCGCGGCCTGGGCGTTCAGCGTGTCGAAGTCCAGATGTTCAGCAAAGTTGCGCTTGAACCAGGCGATGACCGACCCGGTCGAGGTCTGGCCGCCCTCGATGATCGGCAGGCCCGGATAGACGCAGTCCATGTAGGTGCCCCAGATGCCCGGCACGTGGACCGGGCGTTCCGCCACCCCCAGTTGCAGGTGCGACGAACCGGTGATCAGCGCCAGATCCCCTGGCCGCGTGACGCCAAGGCCGATCATCCCGATAAAGGCATCCGCCCCGCCCTGCACCACCGGCAGCCCCGCCCGCAGGCCGAGATGCCGCGCGGCGGCCTCGGTCAAGGGGCCGATCACCTGGCCCGGTGCGACGATCTCGGCTGGCCAGCGGTCTTTCAGGTCAGACAGGCCCAGACGCTCCAGCATCGACAGCGGCCAGCCGCCGTGGTCGGTCTGATAATGCCAGCGCATCGTGACATTGTTCAGCGAGGCGACCCAGCGCCCGGTCAGCCGCAGCGTCAGATAGTCCTGATATTCCCCCACCATCGCGGCCCGCGCCCAGAGGTCGGGCTGATGGCGCTTGATCCACAGCGCCTTGGGGATCATCCATTCCGGGCTGACCGGCCCCGCGCCGCCGCCGTTCACCCGCAAGGCCGGGTCGCCGCAGGCCGCGACCTCGGCCGCCTCGTGGTGCGCGCGGACGTCCATCCACAGAAGGCAGGGACGCAGGGCGCGCCCCTCGGCATCCAGCGCCACCACCGTGCACGAGGTCGTGTCGCAGGCCAGACCCGAGACCTGGTCCAGCGTCACACCCGCCGCCGCCATCGCCTCGCGCACGGCCACGCCGGCCGCGTGCCACCAGTCGTCGGGGTTCTGCTCGGCCTGTCCGGGCTGCGGAAAGGCCGTGGCATAGGCCCCCTTGCCCACCCCACGCGACCGGCCGGACAGGTCGAAGACATGCGCCCGAAGCGACTCTGTCCCCCCATCGATGCCGATGACATAGGTCATGCCTTGCGCCCTGGTTTCTGCATCTGCAATGCTGCATCTGCAACTCTGTGCAGCAATTGCACATTTGTTGATAGCCATTGACGAAGGACTGCGTCAAGTGGCTAGATGCCGGCGGAACGGCCGGGAGCGGAGGGCGGTGCGCGCATGTCGGCGGGCGGCAGGGAAACGGACGACATGGTCCAGGCGACCTGGCTCTACCACATCGGCCAGATGAGCCAGGAAGAGGTCAGCCGCCGCATGGGCCTGTCGCGTTTCAAGGTGCTGCGGCTGTTGCAGGACGCGCGCGACCTGGGCCTCGTCCGCATCAGCATCGAACACGGCACCACCGGCACCCTCGCGCTTGCCGACCGGCTGATGGAACGCTTTGGCCTGACCGAGGCGATGGTGGCCCCCGATGCCGGCGAGGATCCCGCCGCGGGGCGGCGCGCGGTCGGGCAGATGGCCGCCGGGTGGCTGGCACGGATCGGCCGCGAGGGGCGGCTGACCATCGGCATGGGATGGGGGCGCACCGTGGCGGCGATGGCCGATGCGCTGACCGGCCTGCGCAACCCCGATCTCTGCTTCGTGTCGTTGATGGGGTCGATGACGCATACCTCGGCCACCTCGCCCTTCGATGTCTGCGTGCGCCTGGCCGCGCTGACCGGGGCGCGGGCGGTCTTTCTGCCTGCCCCCTTCCTGGCCGACACGCCTGAGGATGCCGCGCTGATCCGCGGCCAGCGCCTGGTGCGCGAGGCGCTGGAGGCGGCGCGGGCGGCCGAATACATGGTGATCTCGGTGGGCGAATGCACCCGCGAGGCGCTCTTGCAATCCAGCGGCATCCTGACCCCGGACGAGGCCGCAGGGCTGATCGCCGTGGGCGCCGTGGCCGATACCACCGGCAAGTTCTTCGCCGCCGACGGCAGCCTCGCCCCGACCGAACTGAACCTGCGCGCGCCCTCGATCGACCTCGACGACCTGCATCGGTCGGACGTGGTCGTGCTGTCGTCCGGCGCGGGCAAGGCTGCCGCGCTGCGCGCCGTGCTGGCGGCGGGTTTCGTAAACCGGCTGATCGTGGATGAGCCCCTTGCGCGGGCACTGTTGCAGGAGGAAGCAGCATGAAGGGATTTGGCGTCCATACCTCGATGTGGACGATGGCCTGGGACCGGCCCGGCGCCGAGCGCGCGGTCAGCGCCTGCAAGGCCCTGGGCTTCGACTTCATCGAGATCGCGCTTCTGTCGCCGGACAAGGTGGACACCGCCCATTCCCGCGCCCTGCTGGAGCGTGAAGAAATGCCCGCCGTCTGCTCGCTGGGCCTGCCCGAGGGCAAGCGCGCTTCCTCCGACCCCGAGGCTGCCATCGCCTTCCTGCGCCATGCGCTCGACCAATGCGCCGCGATCGGGGCACAGGCGCTGACCGGCGTCACCTATGGCGGCATCGGCGAACGCAGCGGCCAGCCGCCGACCGAGGCCGAACGCGACAACGTGGCCCGGGTCCTCGCCGCCGCCGCCGCCCACGCCCGCAAGCACGGGATCGCCTTCGGGATCGAGCCCGTGAACCGCTACGAGAACCATATCCTCAACACCGGCTGGCAGGCCGTGCAGATGATCGAGAAGGTGGGGGCGGAGAACATCTTCATCCACCTCGACACCTACCACATGAACATCGAGGAGCGCGGCATGGCGCTGGGCATCCTCGATGCCGGACCGCACCTGCGGTATATCCACCTCTCCGAAAGCGACCGCGGCACGCCGGGGGAAGGCAACGTCCGCTGGGACGAGGTCTTCGGCGCTTTGCAGGCGGTGGGGTTCGCGGGCGGGCTGGCGATGGAAAGCTTCATCGACATGCCGCCCGAGGTGTCCTTCGGCCTGTCGGTCTGGCGCCCGGTCGCCGAAAGCCGCGACGTGGTGCTGGAGCGCGGCCTGCCCTTCCTGCGCAACAAGGCGCGGCAGTATCGGCTCAGGTCATGAATGTCGGATCCCACGGTTGGAAGGGTCACCAGCTTCGAAGGAACCGTGGGATACATCTTCGTAAAAGGTCGTCTTGGCACCGCCAAACCCGCGCGCGCCTTCAACCGCCATGTGAAGGGGCGGCCGTCTTCCGCTTGCTTTGCGACTGTGCAGGGGTGTGCGACCACGCGCAGGGACTTCGGAAAGATCGCCAGACGATACGAAAAGACAGGGCAAAACGACCTCGCCGCCCCCCTTATGGCCGGCGCAAGGCTCTGGACCATGTATCAGGAGGCCACATCCTCAACCACGCCGTCGGACACTGCCAAATAAGAGTTGGCGCAAAATCACCTCGTTGGCTCTGCGCATACAGGCCGGTTGAAAAGCTGGATCAACAGGAATGATTCCCCGAGGATTTATGCAACGGAGTGCAATGATGCTCAAGACGGCCACTAAAGTTCCATGGTCGTACCCCGGTTGATACGGGCACCATCACCGAAGGAGCTTTCGTCGCAAGGGTGTCACGCCCGTCGTGCTGTCGCGTAGCCCATCTTTTCTGATAATTCCTCCGCGGCACCGACCAGGCTGACAAGGTACCTCTCCCGGTTCTTCAGTCCGTCGTCTCGAGGTGTGACGAGGCAGAGAGTGGCTATGCAGGTTGCGTCGGCCCGGTAGACGGGCGCCGAGAAGCAATGGGTAAAATTTTCGACTTCGCTGTTGAACGTGAAATAGCCGTCGGCCGCCGCTTGGCGAACCTGAGCCAGGAATATTCCCGGGTCAAGCCGCCGTCCGTCCGGGAGGATGAAGTCCTCTGGCGGAATGAGCGAGAGGATGTCGGCGTCGGACAGATGCGACACAAGAAGCCGCCCAGAGGCGGTCCAGGGCAGCGGAACCAGTTCTCCAATTGCCGAGGATATGCGGAAAGGGCGCACGCCTTCGCGCATCATTGCGACGGTGTACTTGTTGCCCTCCATCAGGCACATCTGTGCCGTCTCGCGCGTGACCTCGGCCAGCCTGACCAACAGGCCCTCGCACTCGCGCATCAGGTCGAACCGGTCGGCATAGGCCATCCCCAGGAAATACAGTTTTCGGCCAAGAAATACCCGACCGTCGCCACCCTGATAGTCCAGCATCCCGTGGGCGAGCAGGAGGTTCACCAGATCATAGACAGAAGACCGCGGTGCCCCGATTTCCTGGGCGATCTCGTTGGGACGCAGCGGTTGCCGACGCGTGCGGAGGAACTCTAGGATGTCGAAGGCTCGGTCAAGCCCTCTTGTCCGCCTAGCGATCGATTGATCCTCCATGCCTTTCCTCCGGCTGATCGGCGCCGTGTGCCCTGCCGCGAGCGCCCGTGTCAGTCACGGTCCGCGCGATAGGCCACACAATCCACTTCGACCTTGCAATCCACCATCATCCGTGACTGGACGCAAGCGCGCGCCGGTGGATTCTTGCCGAAATACTCGGCGTAAATCTTGTTGAAGGTCCAGAAATCGCGTGGATCGTCAAGCCAGACGCCGACGCGGACAACGTCCTCAAGCCCGTAGCCGGCCTCGTTGAGGATGGCGATCAGGTTCTCGATCGCCTTGCGACTTTCGGGGATGATGCCACCGGCGATGATTTCACCGTTTTCCATCGCGACCTGTCCCGAAACGTGAAGCCAGCCGTTGGCTTGTACGGCCCGGGCAAAGGGTAATGGCTGGCCGCCGGCGCCGACGCTGCCGGTTCCGAAACGCTTGATAGACATGTGTCCTCACTTCCTCAATTGAAACCAGTGCCTTTCAGGAATTCCCGCAGCCGCTCTGTCCCGGGCCGCAAGAAGATTTCCCTAGGGTCGCCTTCTTCGCAGACGACCCCTTCGTTCATGAAGATGACCCGGGACGAAACCTCGAAGGCAAAGCGCATCTCATGCGTGACAATCAGCATCGTCATGCCTTCTGCCGCCAGTCCCTTTATCACCTGAAGAACTTCACCCACAAGCTCCGGATCGAGCGCGGAAGTCACCTCATCGAACAGCATGAGTCGCGGCGCCATGGCGATGGCGCGGGCAATAGCCACCCGCTGCTGCTGGCCGCCTGACAATTGCCCTGGGTAGTGGTCGGCCCGTGAGGCCAGACCGACCCGGGCGAGCCAGTTTTCAGCCAGGGCGCGGGCCTCGGAACGGCTGATCTTCTTGACCTTTACCAGTCCGAGCATCACGTTCTCGGCCGCCGTCATATGCGGGAACAGGTTGAACTGCTGGAAGGCCATGCCGGTCAGCGCGCGTTGGGCAGCAATCTCCTTTTCGTTCTTGCGGCGGCGCACGCCACCTTGCGTATGATAGCCGATCTCTTGCCCGTCGAGGCGGATCTCGCCACCCTGGAATTCCTCCAGCATGTTCACGCAACGCAGCAGCGTCGTCTTGCCCGACCCCGACGATCCGATGATGGAGATGACCTCACCTTCATTCACGCTGTAGTCGACACCCTTCAGCACCTCGACCGGGCCGTAGGATTTGCGCAGTCCCTTGATCTCAAGGATCTTTTTGCCCATCGGGTCCGCCTCCTCAGGACGTATAGGCGATCTTGCGCTCGACGTATTTGCCAAGCCTCTCGATGCCAAAATTGACGATGAAGTAGAGGAACCCGGCGACAAAGTAGAACTCCAGGCTCATGAAGGTGCGCGAGATGACCTCTTGCGTGCGCAACAGCAATTCCAACACGCCGATCACCGACAGAAGTGTGGAAGCCTTTACCATCTCGGCGGCGGTGTTGACCCATGCCGGCAGGATCTGGCGCAGCGCCTGCGGCCACAGCACATATAGAAATGTCTGGCGGAAGGTCAGACCGATCGCTTGGGCGGCTTCGGTCTGGCCGCGCGGCAGTGCCTGCAACCCGCCGCGCACGATTTCGCCGACATGCGAGGAGCAGAAGACTGCCAAGGCCAACACGCCAGCCTGAAACGGCCCAAGGTTCACTCCTACTGCCGCAGAAACATAGTAGCTGGCCAGCACAAGCACCAGAACGGGTGTGCCGCGGATGATGTCCGTGTAAAGCCGCACGACCAGCTTCAGCAGACGTGGGCCGTAGACCAGTGACAGCCCTACGAGCACACCCAGAACCGACCCGCCGACGATCGACAGCAGCGAGATAGATACCGTGGTGCCAAGTCCGCTCAGGATCACGAACCGCGCGATCCAGAGCTGTTCGAAGAAGGTGGCAAGTTCGGTCACTGCATCACCTCGGCAACGCCATGCGGCGCTCGACCCCGCGCAGGATGGCGGCAAGCAGCATGCAGGTGGCAACATAAAGCCCCGAGGTCACCAGCCAGGTTTCTACGATCCGGAAGCTTTCGACATTTATCTTCTTGGCCGCAAAGGTTAGTTCCGGAACCGAGATCGCTGCGGCCAGCGAGGTATCCTTGAACAGCGAGATCATCGTCGAGGACAAAGAGGGCAGCGCGTTGCGCAGCATGAGCGGCAGGATAATCGATATCCGGATCTGGTTCGGGGTCAGGCCGACAGCCAGGCCTGCTTCGGTCAGGCCCCTGGGTATGGACACCAGACCCGCGCGGAACACTTCGGTAAGGTAGGCGCCGGAATAAAGGGCAAGAACCGTGACGAAGCTTTCGATCTTGCCCAGTTTGATGCCCAGTTGCGGCAGCGCGAAATAGGCGAAAAGCACCAGCACCAAGATCGGTGTGTTACGGATGAACGTCACATATCCCGCCGCGATCGCCCTCAAAGCGCGCGGCCCAGACGTCATCGTGAAGGCACTCACAAGCCCGATGACGGCGCCGATCACAATCGCGACCACCGCAAGCCCGAGACTAAGAGCAAGCCCAAGCAACAAGGCATCGAGACTGCGCCACACCGCGCCGAAATTCAGAACATACCCCATGACGGCTCCGCTGCCAGAGGAAGGGTGGATCGGGGCGCGGATCGGCCCCGATCCGGGAGGGTTACTGGAACTCGACCGGGAAGCCGATCTGCGGCGGGGCCAGATCCTTGCCGAACCACGTCTTGAAAGAGTTGGCATAGAAGTCGAATTCGACCCCGGTCATCGCTTCGTGAAGGGCGGTGTTCACGAAGTTCAGCCAGTCCTGATCGCCCCGCTTTACGCCACAGGCGTAGGATTGCGGGTTCCAGCCATAACCGGCATCCTTGTAGAGGCCGGGGTTCTGGTTCATGTGCCACGCGATCGACGACTGGTCCGTGGCGGCCGCATCCGCGCGGTCGGAATTCAGCGCCTGATACATCAGGTCGACGGATTCGTACTGGTCAACCGTGGCATCGGGCAGAGCCGCGTGAACCATTTCTTCGGCATAAACGTTCTGTAGTACTGCGATGGTGACTGCTGACCCTGCAGCCTTCAGTGCCGCGTAGTCGGCGTATTGGCTGCCGGACTTCATCATCAGGCCGACGCCCTCCCGGTAATAGGGAATGGTGAAGGCGATCTGCTGGGCACGCTCGCCGGTGACAGTCATGAACTGACAGGTGATATCGACCTTGCCGGTTGTGATGTTCGGGATGCGGGCATCCGAGGACTGATCCACGAACTGGACCTTCTCGGGATCGCCGAACAGCGCCTTGGAGATGATATGCGCCATGTCGATGTCAAAGCCCTGAAGCTTGTCTTCCGCGCTCTTGAAATGCCAAGGCGCATTGGTCGAGCCAGTGCCGACGATCAGGTAACCACGGGACAGAACTTCGTCCAGCTTGGAACCATCCTCTGCCAAGGCAGGCACGGAGGACAGGGCGGCGACGGTGGCGATCACCAGCTTGCTGGCGTGAAAAGGGTGGATCATGGCGTTTCCCTGTGGGCTGTTTTGATCATTTTGTCCGGTATTTTGGACATACGTCCCTTGTTCCGGATTGACATATCCAGACCGAGAGGCCATCACTTGTCAAGCGCGTCTTTTCGAAGGCTGCGCCGATCAATGCCCGCCGCAGGCCATCCTTACCCGGAGCCGCAGATGCCGATCCTCTTCCTCGTTGCGCTTCCACCGCAGAAACGGAGACCGGATGCCGCGCCGTCGATCCCATCCTAGGCGACGGCGTTGGAGCGATGACGAGACGGACGTTTCTGAGTATCGGTGAATGCATGGTGGAACTGCTAACCACCGGGCCGATGCAGCTGCGCATGGGCTTTGCTGGCGACTGTTTCAATACAGCCCATTACGCCCGGCAGGCGCTGGGCTCCGACTGGGAGGTGGAGTTTTTTTCTGTGGTCGGAAATGATGCCATCTCTCGCCAGATGCTCGGGTTCATGGCGGAAAAGCAGGTCGGAACGCGGCACGTCCTGCAATCGGCCGACCGCACCGTAGGGCTCTACATGGTGCACATTGACCACGGCGAACGCAGCTTTTCCTACTGGCGTTCGGCCTCGGCTGCCCGACTTCTGGCCGACGACCCGGACAGGCTTTTCCAGGCGATCTCCGAGGCGGAGATAGTGTTCTACTCCGGTATCACGCTCGCAATCCTGTCCGCTGCAGGCCGCCGGACGCTTCTGGCAAGCCTCGCAGCATCACGTGATGCGGGAAAGCTGGTGGCTTTCGATCCCAACATCCGGCCCCGGTTGTGGGAAGACCCTGCGACGATGCGGGCGGTCATCACAGAGGGCGCGCGCTCTGCCAGCATTGTGCTGCCGAGCTTTGACGATGAGGCAACGTATTTCGGCGACCCCGACGTGCAGTCGACGATTGCGCGCTACCGCGAACTCTGCGGCGACCGTGTCGTCGTCAAGGACGGAGAAAGGGGCGCTACCCTCAGCTTCAACGGGCTGTCTGACCACATCCCTGCAGTCCGGGTCGAATCAGTGGTGGATACGACTGGCGCCGGCGACAGTTTCAACGGTTCTTTCTTGGCCCATCTGGCCCGGCACGGCGATCCGCGCCGTGCCGCGGCCTTTGCCTCCAAAGTCGCGGCCCAGGTAATTCGCCAGCAGGGTGCGATCATCGACCATAGCATAAGAGACGAACCATAGAGTTATCCCGCCGTCATGCAGGCGCCGGTCGACGCCATCGACGACATGATCACCCACGAGCTCTGACATGTGGCGGAGCGTCATCGCGGCTCCGCCTTCTTTGCGCTCCTCAACAACGTCGTGCCCGACTGGGAGCGTCGGAAGCAAAGGTT
>NZ_SJZH01000017.1:0-43766 GCF_004959785.1 Tabrizicola sp. YIM 78059 | reverse complement strand
CAAGAGTTGGAGCCTCCGGAAAACCCGGCGCAGTTCACTACCGATTGCCTGCATCTTTTCAAGCCGCTCGCCGCTGGCCAGTTGCGCGGGATCACCTGGCTTGCCCCAGTGCTGCTCCGGTTGCACGAGTTGGACCAGTTCGAGGATGCGGCGCTGGTGAAGGCCAAGATCGCGGCGCTGTTCACTGGCTTCATCACCGATCCGGACGGCACGGCGGGCGGCCTGACCGGCACCAACACCGGGGGCGCGCTGACGGTCGGCATGGAACCCGGCAGCCTGATCCCCCTGCCGCCCGGCACCGACATCCGGTTTTCCAACCCGACCGAGAGCGATGCCTACGGCCCCTTCGTCAAGAACCACCTGCGCGCCGTCGCCGCTGGCATGGGCCTGCCCTATGAACTGGTCTCGGGCGATCTGGAGGGCGTCACCTATTCCTCGATCCGTGCGGGGCTGATCGAGTTTCGTCGGTGCGTTGAACAGTTGCAGCACAATGTCGCTGTGCATCTGTTCTGCCGCCCGGTGTGGGACCGCTTCGTGCGGCTGGCGGTCCTGTCGGGCGATCTGCCCGCCCGGGACTTCGACCGCGATCCCGCCGCCTATCTCGGGTGTGAATGGCTGCCGCCCAAGTTCGACTACGTCGATCCCAAGAAGGACGTCGAGGCAGAGATCCTTGCCATCAAAGCAGGGCTCAAAAGCCGCAGGCAGGCGATTTCCGAACGGGGCTACGACGCCGAACAGGTTGATGCCGAGATCGCCGCCGACCGCGAGCGTGCGGAAGGGCTGGGGCTAAGCTTCGATCAGACGGCGGCGCCGCAGCAGAAGGAGTCTGTCGATGACTGACGCCCTCGAACTTCTCACCCGTCGCGCGACGCTGGCACCCGCCACAGCCGATCCGGAGGCTCGCACCGTCGAGGTGATCTGGTCCACCGGCGCACCCGTGCGCCGCCGCGACATGGCGGGGCAGTACATCGAGCGGCTGAGCCTCGATCCGCAGGCCGTGGACCTGTCGCGCCTCGAAGGCGCCAGCGTGCTCGATGCACATCGCCAGACCGCCGTGCGTGACGTGCTCGGCTCCGTCCGCAGCGCCGCAGTCGACGGCAAGCGCGGCACGGCCGTCATCCAGTTCTCGGCCCGGCCCGAGGTGGAGCCGATCTGGCAGGACGTGCTGGCGGGGATCCTGCGGCATGTCTCGGTCGGCTATTCGGTCGAGGACTGGGCCGAGACCACCGAGAACGGCGCGCGCGTGCTGACCGCCGTGCGCTGGACCCCTCACGAGATTTCCCTTGTGCCGACGCCCGCCGATCCCGGCGCCCAGATTCGCATGGAGACAGAGATGCCCGACACGACCGTCACCCCCGGCCCGCCCGAGGCGCAGACCCGCGCCGCGATTAACACCGAGATCCGCGCCATCGCCCGTATCGCCGGGCTGGATCAGTCCTGGATCGACGGGCAGATCGACGCGAACGCCGATGCCGACACTGCCCGCCGCGCGGCCTTCGAGGCGCTGGCGAAGCGGTCTGCACCGCCGATCCGCACCGAACAGGTCCGTGTCGAGATGGGCGAGAGCCAGGACGAGTCCGCGCTCCGCGCCCGGCAGATGGGCGAGGCGCTCTACGCGCGGATCAACCCGCGCCACGAGCTGAGCGATCCGGCCCGCCGCTATGCCTATTCCACGCCCGTGGACATGGCGAAGGAGCTGCTGGCGCTGCGCGGCGAGTCCACCATGTCGCTGTCGCCCGCGAGTCTCGTCACACGCGCGCTGCACACCACCTCGGACTTCCCGATCATCCTCGGGGACACGGTGGGCCGCGTGCTGCGCGACGCCTACCAGGCCGCACCCTCGGGCATCCGCCGCCTTGGCCGCCAGACCTCGGCCCGGGATTTTCGGGCGGTGAACAAGATCATGCTGGGTGAGGCACCGCTGCTGGAGAAACTGAACGAGCACGGCGAGATCAAGGCCGGGACGATGGCCGAGGCGCGCGAGGCCTACAAGATCGAGACCTGGGCGCGGAAGATCGGCATCACCCGGCAAGTGCTGGTGAACGACGACCTTGGCGCCTTCGCGGACCTCGCCCGCAGGATGGGTCAGGCCGCGGCAGAAACCGAGGCGCGGATCCTCGTCACCCTCCTCGAGGCGGGCAGCGGCAACGGGCCCACGATGTCGGACGGCAAGACCTTGTTCCATGCCGATCACGGCAACAAGGCGGGCACCGGGGCGGTGATCTCGGATGCGACGCTCTCGGCCGCGCGGCTGGCGCTGCGCACCCAGAAGGGCATCGAGGATCGCACCATCCGCGTGACGCCGCGCAACCTGCTCGTGCCGCCCGCGCTGGAAACCGTGGCCGAGAAGTGGCTGGCGAGCATCGCGCCCGCCACCGCTGCGGACGTGAACCCGTTCTCCGGGTCGCTGTCGCTGGTGGTCGAGCCGCGCCTGTCCTCGGCCACGCGCTGGTATGTCACCGCCGAACCCGGCGAGATCGACGGTCTGGAGTTCGGTTACCTCTCGGGGGCGGAAGGCCCGCAGGTCGAGAGCCGCTCGGGCTGGGACGTCGACGGCGTCGAGATCCGGGTGATCCTCGATTTCGGGGCCGGGTTCATCGACCATCGGGGCTGGTTCATGAACGCCGGGGCGTGAGCATGGCCGACCTCGCCCAGCTCACCGCCTGGCGGGACACCCTGATGGCCGCGCGCTATCGGGGCGTCCGCACCGTCGAATACGACGGCAAGCGCGTCACCTACGCGAGCGACGGCGAGATGGCCGCCGCACTCGCAGAACTCAACCGGCAGATCACCGGGACCACGACGCGCATCGCCGTGGTCCGCATCCAATCCTCGAAAGGGCTCTGACCATGCGCAACTACCTCCAGAACGGCCAGGTCATCACCGTGTCCACGCCCACGGGCGGCATCGCGTCGGGCGAGGGGCTGATCGTGGGCAACATCTTCGGCATCGCCGCCTACTCTGCCGCCGAGGGCGACCCGCTGGAATTGGCGACCACCGGCGTCTACAAGCTGCCGAAGGCAACAGCGGCGGTCCTAACCGTCGGCGCGCGCGTTGCCTGGGACAACACGGCCAAGCAGGTGAACACGCCCGGCGCTGGGCGCTTCCCCATCGGCACCGCGACTGAAGTCGCCGGGAACGGGATAACCTCCGTCGCGGTGCGGCTGGATGGGGTGGCAACGGCGGCGGCGTGAGCAATTCCGGCACCGCGCCCGAAGAGCCAACGTAACGCTCACATTGACCGAGCGGCTCGGCCTGAAATACTCTCCGAACTGTTCTTTGTGGAGAGGCCGCCATTGCTGTTCTGTAACATTGGCTGGATGAACCGGTACGAAGGTCTTGTTGGCAAGCCTGACAAGATCGTCGGCGGCGGGAAATGGGTCACTGAAAACGAATCCGGCCACGAGGTCTGCAATTTCCTACCGTGTCCGGACGGTTTTGTTTACGGGCACGTTGAGACAGTCCACGGTGAGAATGATCGTCAAATTCGGCTTGAGAGACTTGGAGGAACTGGGAACTCACTCGATGGCATTGATGTCATTTGGACGGCGACCCACCCCGATGAACGAGGTCGGCGCGTTGTCGGATGGTATCGCAACGCCACAGTTTTTCGCGAGCGCCAGGACTTCGAAGCTTTCCCGTCGAAGCAGCACAAGCGGGACGACATCAGAAATTACCGGATCCGTGCATTGGCTTCCGATGCGCACCGGCTCGATCTAGAAGATCGATCGTTGGCAATGGGTCGCGGCAAAGGTTGGATGGGACACACACCATGGTGGTCGCCAGACGACAGCAGTCCGCAAGAGGTCCAGCTGTTTCTGCAGCACACCAGAGCGCTAATTGAGTCTGCTGCAACGGCCGATCCGGGAGGGCAGAGTGGCGGAACGAACAATAGTAAGAGCACCGGTGCTGCCGGTAATCCATACGTCCGATATGTCCAAACTTATGAGGCATGCATCACGCCTCGACACAGCGAACTTCAGGGAAGGTTTGAGCGCTTTCTCTCCTGCAAGGGTGCAACCGAACTCCGACCGAATCTCGCGAGTGTCGACCTCCGCTACAGCGATAGCGCACGCGGCCAAGTCCTTGCTGAAATTAAGCCGTGCGAGACCGAAAGTTCTCGATATGCGATCAGGACGGCCATGGGGCAGCTGCTGGATTACCGGCAACGCGCGAATGGTGATGTTTCCCTGCTGATCGTCGTTGAGGTCAAACCGAGTGACGAAGACCTTGCTCTCGCGACGTCGAACGGATTCGGCATCGCCTTTCCATCCAAAGACGCGTTCAAGATCATCTGGCCGAAGGCATGGCCACCCAGCTGATGGAACTTAGATGGAACATCGACGCGTTCCCGTGTCGCATCCGTGTTGCACGGAGGAATCGGGGCTGATCGTAAGGCTTTGGAATCTTTGGGGAGTGTTCGGGATGGGCTTTCGACACGACGCGACACGCAGAAGCCGCCCGATGGGCGGCTTAAGTGTTTGATATCTTGTCGGAATTTCTGGTTGCGGGGGCAGGATTTGAACCTGCGGCCTTCAGGTTATGAGCCCATGGAAGGGCAAAACCGAATAATCAGTGAAACCAGAGACTTACAAGGCAAGCCTTTGTTTTAGCTTGATTTTCACCCTCGCAAACATCAGCGTTCGCACGGATTCACACGCAAGACCGGCAGGAAGTCCGCAGTCGCAGGTTGATGTGGCGTTGATGTAGCCCTTCGCTCTCTCCACCCGATTCGTTTCAGGAAGTGGCATGAGGGACAGGCCGTCGGGCCGAAATGCCGCTGTGTAAGGTCCCCTAGCACGCCATATCTTCCATTTCCTATTCGAAGGAGACGTCGCGCTCCCGGTCTTCGGCGCGCTCCCTTTCGCGTTCCCTAGCAATGATTTGGCGCAACCCTAACGCTCCTTGGTCGAACGCCTGCCTGACCCTCTCATTTGGGTGACTGGCGAGTTGCTCCATGGCAAGAAGCCGACGCTCCATGATATCGGCTCTGCTACCGCTCCAGCGCATCGGACTAACATGGCCGAAGAAAACTGCGACAACGGCTTCGGGATCTGGCGCTGTAGCTAGTAAAAGCTTCGCTTGTGACGACAGTCCGGTAGTATGTGAGTCAGCTTCTGAAGTGTCGTCTGGCCCGAAAGGCTGGATTGCGTCAGCCACCGAAATCCAGCGTTCAGCTCCGCCCATTCGGCACCAATCGATCAGCAGCTGAGGCTCGATACCGCCCAGCGGCGACTTTTCAAAGGTTGAGTCTCTGCTGAGCCTGAGCCTCGGGTCTGATGCGCCAAGTGCCCTGTCGAGGAAGACAAACGGCGCTCGTTCCGCCAGTGCGGCAACTGTCCTTTCAACATCATAGAGCGAGCCGTGTCGCCGATGTGCATGAGCAACCATCGCATCAACAAGGCGTCGCGCACCGACTTCATCCCCGGGGACCAGACACTTCTGCACCACTTCGGCCGCGTGAAAATCCAGATTGCTGTTCAGCCTGTCATCTCCGCGGGTGAGCATTAATGCAACCGTGTTGATCCCGACACCGCGCAGTTCCGGCGGCCAGTCACTGGGTGACTTTTCTTCGTTATGCCTCAACATCGCCAGCGCATCGATGATGGCTTCCAAGCCATACTGACCCGTCTGCATGGCTGTGAGTAACCTGACGCGATCAGCATCATTTAGCCCATGCTGGTCGGACCATACGAACCCACTGAATTGCCCGGCCCAGACATTGGGATCGCTGGCGGCTACTGTCAGGCGATTGAGTTCAACATTCGAGACCTTCCCGCTCGGAGCAAAGGCTGCATAGGTCTGCCGTAGGGCTGGTATTCGAAGGCATTCATTTCGAATTTCATCGGCAAGATCCGGAATTCGCTCCTCAATGGCGGCAAGGAACCCAGAGAGAATGGATGGCTTAGTGCGTGGCCCAAGTTCAGAAAGATACAGGTCGCGCAGTTTACTCCACTGCCCGGGGGGGTCAGAAGTGACCGAACCAAGACCCCTGCCAAGTTCGAAAGGGTTGTTGTGACGTGCCGCGAACAGATCGTCCGCTAAGGCATCGATGACGTCGGGCCGTTCTGCCAGCTCTTCCCCGATCTCGCGCAGCTTCGCTGAATGCCGTTGCATGGCTGCCGCGAAATCCCGATCGCCTTCCCCATCTGGCTCATCCCCGAGATACCCTTCGGAACGTAATATGGCCCGCGCCCGGTGAATCAGGTCCAGAGGCTCCATTTCCCTGATCAACGCCGACAATCGTTCAAGTTCTACACTCTCATGATCCGTCGACCTTCTGATTTCGAGACTTCGCATGCGCCGCAGCGCATTCCAGCCTTCCACCCATGGTTCAGTTGAGCTCATTCGTGCTGCGGTCTTCTCGATATCATCGCGCAACGAAGGAACTCGACGCCAGATGCTTGCGCATCCTTGTGCGAGGATGTCCCTTGCCTCCTTCTTGACTTCATCATGTGATCCAAGAGCAAATTCTTCCCCGAGTGCCATCCAGCCACGAAACCATTCCACAACTTCGTGGCCTCGCGGGTGCCAGCCAAAGGCTTCGGGCCTGGCATCCTCCGTCGAGAAGAATGCTGAGCTCCACATCGACGTCTTCAACGCCGCCCTCAGCATCGCAAGACCACGCTTGGCGACCTTGGGATCCGGCGAAAATGCTGTCCGCCGCGCCACATCAATGCGCTGATCGGTGCGCGCGAGGGTGCCAGAAAGGTACAGGCCGAAAAGGCTTTCTATGGCGCGATCCGCGTTTGCAGCATCACGCTCTTCCGAGGAGATGGCGAGATCAACAAGGCCCTCAACCGCGCGGTCAAAATGATCAGGCGAATGGGAAACTCGCGCCAGAAGCTGCGTTGTCTGGTCGATTCCTCGCGTCGAGTGGCGCTCTTCCGAAAGTTGTCCCGCAAGCAGTCGCAAATGGTTCAGAGCCTCTGCAGGCACGAGGTGACACAAGCGCTCCAGGAGATCGAGATCGTACCCTGTGATACCTTGGGCAGAGTCGAGCGGACCATTTGGCTGCATCCAGAGTTCCACGATCTGTCGGACCGCCTGGACATCATGCAGGTAGGCGAGCCGGCGCGCGAAGGAACGTCTCAGCCGCGCAGCCCCGGGCGTGCTGAACGCAATGCCTAGTTCGCGCCATGGCAAGTTGTGGATCGCCCGACGCGCCAAACGGTTTGCAAGCGCATGCGGAAGCACGGCACGCCAACACCCCCGAACTTGCGCCAGTCCCCGCTCTACAAGTGTATTCGCATGCCGGTAAAGCAGAAGACGCGGAATCGCGGTTAGTTCGGAGAGGAACAGCAGTTCGTCCGGGTCTTCTACACCCTCCACATCGAATGAATAGACAAGCGACAGGGCTTCTGCGGACTGCTCAAGCTGAGGATCAGGTTGTTCTCGCTGCCAAAAAAGGCGCCGAAACAGTGCGTCATCGTCGAAGGCTGAAAGCGATCCAGTTGCCGGTGCAGCCGCAGCTAGGGCAAGCGCAAGACGCGCGTTGCCAATAGCCAGCTCCGCCAGCCGCCGCGCATCACTTGGAGAACGTCCAGGATGGCGACGTCGAATTAGGGCCTCAACGATATCTGAGCCCTCAGCCTCGATCCGGATGACTTCGGTTTCTTCCGGTCGATCGTCACGCACGTCGTACTCGATGGTGATTACGCTCACCCGGGTGTCCGACTTGGCCAGCCTATCGGCGAGGGCCCGGTGACTGTCGGGTGGGCAGTTATCGACGATCAGCACTGCAGGCCGATCCAGTGAAATCAGAGTTTCCAGCATCTGGAGGGGCGACGGCTCGGGGTCGCGTCCGATGTCGGTGTATACCGCCCAAGACTGAGGAATGGGGTTTCCGACAGTTGTTTCCTCAAACAGAGCCTGAGCAAGCCTTGTCTTGCCAATACCTGACAGACCAGCGATCCGGATTGCCTTCTTGCTGTCCCGAACAAGTGCTCTGATCGCCTCCAAGGCATCAGGCACCGCCTTGAATATTGTGCGACCCGGCAGCGTGAAACTCAAGCCATCCTCGCAGATCAGGGTGTCATCAACGCCCTTCGGCGTCGACGACCACTGTGAGTAGCCCGCCCAGCCCCTGAGGCTGGGCAGGCCGAGACGTTCCCTAAGCCAAAGGCTAACGGCTGGATGTGCGCTGACCCAGCGCGCAAGGGCGTGACGATCGATGAAATCGGTATGAAGCGCTGCCAAGTCCGGATGCCCGCCAAGTGCCTGTCGCATTGCATTCCGGCGATCCTCCAGCATCGTCCTTGAACAATCGACACCGACCGAAACGATCAGATAGGCACCGGAATTTCGGGCAATGTCCTCGATGCTCCGTCGTAGACTCCCGCCGGGGCACATTTCAGCTACGACTGCACCTTGACGCAGGTCGGACTTCTTGACCTGAAAGCCTACCACACTGCGGGGCAATACAGGGTTGGGCACGAAGTCGGTTGCCAACTGAACCATGACATCGATGCCGCCATCTGGAGTAGTCTGGGCCCCGCCCCAACTGACTTCAGTTCGATGGCCACCGTACCTTTCACGCTCTGCCTCGCAAAGACGCGCCACAAGCTCCCGCAGGTCGGCATCATCAAGATCAGCTATTCGGGCCGCGGGAATATCAAAGACGGTCATGTGCCTCCACTGGTCTCTCAACTGGTTGAAAAGTCGTCCGGGCCAAGCACAGGCAAGCTATTGATGAGCTTGCGGACAGGCAAACCATATTGAGCGCCGCGTTGTGATTGGCAGTCGGTGCAACCCACTCGGCCATATGGGCGGCGTTCAACTAGAGGCCAAACGCTCCAGGCGGGTGCACCTTTGCGATCGCTGGCCACGCACGACAACCTCATTATCCACAGCTTCGTCTACCCCACCCCCTTGCTCCGAATCGAGGCCAGCGCCAAGTTGCATCCTTGAGGAGAGCAGCCCTCAACCAAAAGCATAACAGGTCTATCGGAACACCAGTCGCTCTGACCGAAGGCGCATCAGCGCCTCTCGTGTCGTTGCGCCCGATCACTTAACCCGTGCCGCCCCCAGCACGGGCTGCAGGCGGTATGAGTTCGGCCCGTCCTCGGTTCATGTGAGGATGATCTGTCATGGCTTTGCCGCCCCGCGTTTACTACACCCTTCAGGAAGTCACGGCCCGTTGGGGCTGCAACATCGCCGACGTCGCAGGCTGGGCCGCGGCGGGCAAGTTCCACATCATGACCGGCATCGGCCTGGTGCGTTGCGGCGAGGAGATCGTCGCCGGTCGGGTGGTTCTCTCGCCCATGGACCTCATGCCGTTGTTCCGCCGCTGCGGGACCGGCCCGACCGAGGGCTGTGCGCGCCGGATCATGGCTGGCGAGAAGCGCCAGTGGCAGATCATCACCGATCCTGTCGGCGGGGTCACTGTGGCGGTTGCGGACATGATGATCATGGCTGATGAGGTGCATGCCTTCGAGGAAGAGAACGACATGGTGCGGCGGGTGGCGGCCGGGCCGGTGCTGCCACGCCCTACGATTGGGAAGGCATGAACATAGCCCTGATCGTGCGGATTCATGATCACGGCCTGCCCGCCACACAAGCCGAGCTGGTTGCCGAGATGCAGGACTGGTTCGCGGATCGGTCGGACGGCAAGAAGATGCCAGACAGCCGTTCGATCCGGCGCCGGATCACGCCGATATGGAGGGCACTGCGACGGGAGGAAGCGTGATGACCAG
The DNA here is from genome assembly GCF_004959785.1 of Tabrizicola sp. YIM 78059. Classification (NCBI taxonomy): domain Bacteria; kingdom Pseudomonadati; phylum Pseudomonadota; class Alphaproteobacteria; order Rhodobacterales; family Paracoccaceae; genus Tabrizicola; species Tabrizicola sp. YIM 78059. The sequence goes on along the minus strand of NZ_SJZH01000017.1, from coordinate 34,071 downwards.
GGTCCGCGCTGGCCCGGATCAGGCAGACTTTCGGCCGCCCCGATCATCAGCGTCATGCACCAGCCGGGGCTTCGGCCGGAAGGCGCTGGCGACAGCGTCCACCCCGGCACGCAAGGGCAAGTCCATCAGGTGGGCGTAGCGCAGCGTGGTCTGCATCTGGCTGTGACCCAGAAGCTTTCCGATCATTTCCAGCGATGCCCCGCCACTGACTAGGAGCGATGCGAAGGTGTGGCGCAGGTCATGGCTCCGGACGTCCTGCAGCCCGCATTGCTTCTGGACCTGCGCCCAGAACCGCCGCACCTCCTGAACCGGTTGCCCGGGCGTGTCGCCGGGGAAGAGCCACGGCGATCCCTTCGGCACCAGCGGCAGCCGCTGCCGCACGATGGCGGCGGTTTCGTCAGAGATCGGCACGCGGTGGACGCGGCGCTGTTTCGTCATGGTGGGCGGCTTAGACCAACTCATGTGCTCAAGGTTGAACTGTTCGAACCGGGCCTGCCGCACCTCGCCCAAGCGGGCGCCGGTCAGCATGCACATACGGATGATGTCGGCCGCGCGCCGGTCCTCGGCCGCATCCAGCGCGGCGGCAAGCTTGGAGATTTCCTCCTTCGACAGGAAGCGTTCGCGCGGTGTCTCTGTGCGGCGGTGGAAGCGCTGGGCGGGGTTGTCCTCGCACCAGCCCCACTGGACCGCCAGCGTGAACATCTTGCGCAGCACCTCTCCGATACGGTTGGCGCGCACTGGCGTGGGCTTGGCACCCTGCAGCTTGCGCGCCCGGTTGTTGGGCTTTTCCTTGTGCGGCCGCGCCCTGCCCTCGGCGATCTTGGTCAGGAGCTTGTCAACGTCGGTCGGGGTGATCTCCGTCACCAGCTTCCGGCCCCAGACCGGTTCCACCATCCTGGCCAGCGCCGACCTCTGGTCGGCCGCGCTGCGGGCGGAGAGTTTCGGCAGATGCTCGGCGCAGTAGCGTTCGATCAGGTCGGTCACGCGCGGGGCTTCGCGTTTTGCCTCGCGCTGACCCAAGGGATCGGCCCCGGCGTCGATCTCGCGCCGCAGTTCCTTGGCCCGCTCCCGCGCCGCCGACACCGACCATTCCGGCCAGCGCCCGAACGTCATCCGGCGCTGGCGCCCGGCATGGCGGTAATCCAGCGTGAAGGCCCGCCCACCGCCGCGGTAGATGCAAGCGGCAAAGCCGCGCACGTCGGTGTCGAATATCTGGTAGTCCCGCCCCGGCACCGGCTCGGCGTCGCGCAGCACTTTTTCGGTCAGCTTGATGCGTTCGGGCATGGCTTCGGTCCTTCTTGCATCTGACATGAGGCGTGGTTTCGCCTGGTTATCAAGGCAAGCATGGCGCTGTGGGTGGCGGGGAGGCGGAGGGTGGCAGGAAGGACGCCAGAACCGCGCCACCCCTTGTTTTCTTGGAATTGTGGCGCTGGACGGATCGATGCGCGACTGGCCACGATAGGCGTAATGCGACGTGCGAAGTGGCAGGCACGGTTGTCGCGCTAAAAATCCGGCCTTTGAAAAGCCGCAGCGAGGCAAATCCTCAAGGAATTCAAAGGGTGGCAGGGGTGCCGTGTCGGGTGCCACCCCCTCTTTGCTCGTCAGTGACGGTCAAACACGGCCAATCCGGCTGTTCGCTGGTGTTTGCGGCCTTGGCGTCCGTTCCGCCCATCTGGCTGGACCGGCCGTAATCTTCCCCCACCACCCGACCACCATCGCAAACCCCAACAAAACAAGGGGTGGCACAAAGGGGACGTCCTTTCCGCCACCCTCCGCCTCGCCGCCACCCCGCGGGCTCTGCGCTCACTGGTCCCAGCAAGATGTCCCCGATCTTCGGGGCCAGGACCAAGAGACCCCGATGCCGCATCTCGGATCGATGCCAGACCGACAAGACAAACCCCGCAGCCTGCTGGTTGGCTGGATCAGCCGCCTCGACCTCGCGCTGGAACTCGGCCTTTCGGTCGACACCCTGCGCCGCTGGGAGGCGATGCGGACGGGTCCACCCTGCGTGCGCGCCGGGCGCAAGGTCTACTACCGCCGCGCCGCCGTCGAGGAATGGCTGGAGGAGCAGGAACAGGCCGCCCCGCGCCGCCGTCGAGCCGGAGGGCGCCGGTGATGACGATCCAGCCCCGCAGTTCCGCCTGGCCCGCCGACCGCGTGGCCGAGGCCCGCGCCGTGATCGCCGACGTCGCGCATCACAGCGATCTTCTGATCCGGCTCGCTTGCAACGTGCTTGTCCAGCATGGCGAGACCCCGGGTGAGCGTGCTGATGCCCAGCGCCTGCTGGTGGTCGTCAATGCGCGGCGAGGGGTAGCGCGCGCCCAGCGCGAAGACCAGGGGAGGGCAGCGCGATGATGCGCCGTGGCACCCCCGAGGCCGATTTGCAGCGCACGGTCGTAAAGGCGCTGCGCATCGCCCTCCCCCGCAGCGCCATCATCCATCACTGCGCCAACGAGGTGACCGAGGCCGGGCCTCGCGGGGCCAAGCGCCAGGCGATCCTGGTCGGCATGGGCGTCCACGCCGGTTTCGCGGACCTGATGGTGATCTGTGACGGCCGCGTCCTGTTCCTCGAGTTGAAAGCCCCGAAGGGGCGACTGCGGCCGGAGCAGGAAGCGTTCCGCGATGCCGTTCTGGCTCATGGGTTCGGCTGGGCGCTTGTCCGCAGTCTCGATGATGCGCTGGGCGCGCTGGCCGATCACGGCTTCACCACGCGCATCGCCCCTGCCCCACGGAGGCCCGCGCCATGAGCCACGAGGCCACCAACTGGGCCATCAAGCAGCGCGGGTTGAAGCCCACGACCAAGATCGTGCTCTGGCACCTCTGCGACCGGTTCAACCCGGATTACGGCTGCTTCCCCTCGCAGGACCGGCTGGCGCATGACTGCGAGATCAGCCGGTCCACGCTGAACGATCACCTTGGCCAGCTCGAGGCCGTGGGCCTGCTGCGGCGGGTGCCGCGGCTGGATCCCGTCACCAAGCGCCAGCTGCCGACCCGCTACATCCTGGGGTTCGAGCCGGGCTTCACACCTGTGGCTGTAGCTCCGTGTCCGGAAATCGGACACGGGGAGGATGGTGGAGCAGAAACGCTCGACGATGCCGACGGTTGCACTGGCGATGCCATGGCCAACGACCTGCCGTGTCCGGATTTCGGACACGGGGATGGCACGAGGCCCGTGTCCGATTTTCCGGCCGACCCGTGTCCGGAAAATGCCGAAAGCCGTGTCCGGATTTCGGACACTAACCCTGTAAGGGAACCTCTAAGTAGACCAGTAAAGGAGGAGGAGGGCGCGCAGGCGCGCGAAGCAGTTTCCGATGAGGTTTTCGGGGACCTGCTCGACGCGCTGGGCCTCGATCCTGTCGCCCTGCCCGGTTGGTGGCAAGGCTGGCCGCCCCGGTTGCACGTCCAGCGCTGGCGCGACGAACTGGGGCTGACCGAGGCGGAGATCGTCGCCGCGGCCGAGGCAAGCCGCGAGGAACATCCCGAACCGCCCGATGGCCCAAAGGCGCTGGACCGCGCCATGCAGCGTGCTGCCCAGCGCAAGGTCGAGGATGCCGGGCGGAAGCGCCGGAAGCCCAAGACACCCCCTGCCCCGGCTTCGAAGCCGATCACCGACCTTCCCGCCTTCTATGCCGAGTTGGTGAACGGCGACCGCTACCTGCCGGTCAGTGCGATCAGCAACACAATACGGGACGCGATGCTGGCGAGGGGGCTGGTCACGGCCGAGCGTCTGCGCGAGCGAGGTGTTCGATGACTCTGCAACGACCGATCAGCCGTGCGGGCGTTCGATCCGTTAAACGAGCGCTGGGCGTGCAGGCCGCGCTCGAATGGGCATTCCGGATCGAACAAGCGCAGCTTGAGCTGCCCCTGCCCCCGGACGTCACCGAGGAAGGCTTCGGCTTCGGCCTGGAATACGTCCTGCTGCAGCGCGCCGTGCTGGGCTGCAAGATCGACGGCGGCCAGCACAAGATCGGCGGCTACACCCACGAGGACGCCGAGGTGATCGCCGCCACCGTCGCCGGGATCCCCGACAGCCTCGGCGGCAAGCGCATGGCGATCCGCGTTGCCGAGCTGGCCCACGCCGGGCTGACACCGGATTGGATGCCGGGCGCCATTCCGCGCTGCGTGCCGACCATCGTCAAGCAGAACCAGCACGGCACGCATGCGGGCGCCGTCGTCGCGGGCACCGAGCGCATCCGCGTGCGTGGCCCGGGCGCTCGAGCTAGATGGAAAACCGTCGACATCCTCGCCTGCCCGGTCACCTTTTCACCCCACCCGCAGCAGATCGAAGCGGCCAGGCGCGGCTATGGCGACTGGTGGCAGGCGCTGGGCTGGGTGCGGGAGGGGCTGATCACGGGCGGGATGCTGCGAGAGGTCGAGGTGACTGATGCGATGCCGAAGGCCGCCCCGTGGCTCTCGAGGTGTTGACAGTCGGTATGGGCGGAAAGCGGACGGTCGGGTGAGCGGTGAGAACATCTTTCAGATGTGCCTACCGCCCCCGAGTGTTAGGCCGCCGTCCACATTCCACCCGCCCCATTCGAGCGGACACACGCGCGGATGAAACGCATTCCTGCAAGTCCGTCCTCGGCGGTAGCCAGCGCTCGCGTCGACGCCAAGCCCTTACCTTCGATCAGATCCGCCGCATCGGCGTATAGAGTTGCGAACGCCTCCAGATAGCCCTCGGGATGGCCGGACGGTATGCGGCTTGGCGTTTGGGTCAAGCCGTCACCGCGGCGCAGCAGGCGGGTCGTGTCGCCAAGCGGGGTGAATTCGAGCAGATCAGGGTCTTCCTGATCCCATGCCAGCCCCCCCCTTTCGCCGGCGATGCGGAACCGCAGCGCGTTTTTGGTGCCGGGGGCGATCTGGCTTGCCCAGATCATCCCCTTCGCGCCGCCGTCGAAACGCAAGAGGACTGCCGCGTTGTCATCCAGCCGCCGTCCCGGCTCGAAGGCGGTGAGGTCGGCAAGAACGGCCTGAACTCCAAGCCCCGAAACAAATGTGGCGAGATTTACGGCATGCGTTCCGATATCCGCGATGCAGCCGCCCTCGCCCGACAAGCCGGGATCGGTGCGCCAGACGGCCTGTTTCTGCCCGCTCTGTTCCACGGGTCCGGCCAGCCAGTCCTGCAAGTATTCCACCTGCACGTGACGCACCGCCCCGATTGCCCCTTCGGCGATCATCCGGCGCGCCTCGCGCACCATCGGATAGCCTGTATAGGTCTGGGTCAGCACGAACGGCACGGATGTTTCGGCTGCCAGCGCAGCCAGTTCCTCGGCCTCGGGAAGCGTCGCGGTCATCGGCTTGTCGCAGATCACTGCAATGCCTGCCCGCAGGAAGGCCGTCGCCACCTTGGCATGAAGGTGGTTCGGCGTGACGATCGCCACCGCAGCGATCCCGTCAGGACGGGCTGCCTCGGCCAAAGCCATCTGCGCGAAATCGGAATAGCTGCGGTCGGGCGCAATGCCGAGATCCGCCGCCGAAGCCGCGGCCCGTGCCGGGTCGGAGGACAGCGCCCCCGCAACCAACTCCCACCGCCCATCCAGCCTTGCGGCCATGCGGTGGACCCCGCCGATGAAGGCCCCTTGTCCTCCGCCGACCATGCCCAGTTTCAGTGTCATGACCGGATCCCCAGCATTGCGTCCAGCACCGCCTGATCGGCCCTCCCGCCTGCGAAATCGTCGAAGGCCTGCCCCGTCACCTCGATCAGATGACGGGCGATAAAGGGCGCACCCTCGGCGGCACCCTGCGCCGGGGATTTCAGGAAGCACTCCCATTCCATCACCGCCCAGCCGCGATAGCCGTGCTGGGTCAGCCGCGTGAAGACGGCCGGAAAATCCACCTGCCCGTCGCCAAGGCTGCGGAAACGCCCCGCCCGTTCCACCCAGGGCGAATAGCCGGAATAGACGCCCTGCCGACCATCGGGGCGGAACTCGGCGTCCTTGACGTGGAACGCCGAGATACGGTCGTGATAGATGTCGATGAAGGCCAGATAATCCATCGCCTGTAACAGGAAGTGCGACGGGTCGTAGTTGATCCTCGCGCGGGGGTGTTCGGCCACGGCAGAGAGGAACCTCTCCCAGCTTGCGCCGTCGAACACATCCTCTCCGGGGTGCAGTTCGAAGCCAATATCGACACCCGCATCGTCATAGGCATCAAGGATGGGGGTCCAGCGGCGGGCAAGTTCGGCGAATGCCGTCTCGACCAGTCCGGCGGGGCGCTGCGGCCAAGGATAGAGATAGGGGAAGGCCAGCGATCCGGTGAAGCTGACCGTTCCCGAAAGCCCCAGACGCCGCGCCGCCGTTGCGGCCTTGGTCACCTGATCGACCGCCCATGCCTGCCGTGCGCCGGGATTGCCCCGCACCGTTTCCGGCGCGAAGGCATCGAAGGCCGCGTCATAGGCGGGATTCACCGCGACCAACTGTCCTTGCAAGTGCGTGGACAGTTCCGTGATGGCGATGCCCGCTTCGGCGCAAATGCCCACCACCTCGTCAGCATAGGTCTGACTTTCGGCGCAGAGGTTCAGATCGAACAACCGCCGATCCCAGGACGGGATCTGCACGCCTTTGTAGCCCAGCCCTGCCGCCCAGGCCGTGATCGCGGGCAGGCTGTCGAAGGGTGCATCATTCCCAGCGAATTGCGCCAGAAAGATGCCCGGACCCTTGATCGCACTGCCCGTCATGCCGCCCTCTCCGACAGCATGGTCAGGGGCCGGATCTCCACCGGACAGGCCAGCAGACGGTCAAGCTGCGAAACCAGCGGTTGCAGATGCGGCATCGCCAGATGCGCGTCCAGCGCCGCGCGGTCGGTCCAGTTCTCGTAGAAGACAAAGACGCAAGGATCGGCAGCATCGACGTGGAAGTCGTAGTTGATGCAACCCGCCTCGGCCCGCGTCGGCGCCACTAGCGCCATCAGCAGCGATGCCAGTTCCTCGCGCGTTTCCGGGCGGGCGGTGAGGGTTCCGATGATCGTATACATGGTCAGCCCCGCTTCTGGCTCAAGGCAACGGCAAGGATGATGATCGCGCCCTTGGCGATCAGCTGCTGGCTGAACTCCAGCCCCATCAGGATCAGCCCGTTGTTGATCATCCCGATCATCAACGCGCCGACGATGGTGCCGATGACCGTCCCCTTGCCGCCGAACAGGCTCGTCCCGCCAAGGACGGCCGCGGCGATGACCGACAACTCATCCCCTTCGCCAAGCTGGAAGCGGCCCGATTGCAGACGGCCAGCGTAAAGCATCCCGGCCAGCGCGGCAGCGCAAGAGGACAGGACCAGCACCTTGAACTTGATGCTGCGCGTGTCGATGCCGGAGTAGCGCGCGGCCATTTCGCCCCCGCCCGTCGCCAGAACCTTGCGGCCAAAGCCGGACCGGCGCAGCGCGACATGACCGACGCCCGCGATTACCGCCATCCAGAACATCAGGACCGGGATAGGGCCGACCGAGCCGCCCCCGAAGATCCAGGAATAACCGGGGGACAGGATCGGCACCGCCGCCGTGTCGGAAATCCACATGGCCACGCCCTTGGCGATGCCCATCATGGCAAGGGTCGTCAGGAAGGACGGAATGCCGATCCGCGTCGTGAGCCAGCCGTTGAACACGCCCACGGCCAGCCCTGTCGCCAACCCGGAAAGGACACCGCCAACAGGCCCGGCGACGGCAATCGCCATGGCAACCGTCACCGTGGTCAGCCCCGCCACCGCGCCCACCGACAGATCGATCTCGCCCGCCGACAGCACGAAGGTCATGGCCACCGCCATCACCGCGATCATCGCGGTCTGCCGCACGATGTTCAGCAGGTTGTTCGGGTTCAAAAACCCCTTGTCGTTCAGCGTCAGCGCGAAGACCACGAAGATCACCACGAAGCCGATATAGATGATGTTCTGCCGCCAATTGGCGAAGAATGCCCCGGCCGGGGCGGTTGCTGCCTTAGCCATGGCTGGCCTCCTTGATGGTCAGGGCTTTCTGGATTTCGATCTGAAGGCGGCGTTCGGCCGCTTGCAGGGCGTGTTCGGGGTTCGTCTCGGTCGGGTCGTCCAGATCGGCACGATCCAGAATCTGATGCGCACGGCCATCCGCCATAACGAGGATGCGGTCGCAGGCCGTCAGCAGTTCCGACAGTTCCGAAGAGATCACGATGACGCCCTTCCCTGCCTGCGCGAGGTCGCGGACCAGACGGATGATCTCGGCCTTCGATCCGATGTCGATGCCTGCGGTGGGTTCGTCGAGGATCAGGATATCCGGCTCTGTCGCCAGCCATTTGCCGATCACCACCTTTTGCTGGTTGCCGCCCGACAGGGTGGACACGGCATGGTCGCGGCTGGCGGTCTTGATCGACAGGCGGGCGATCATGCGGTCCGCGATGTCGCGGACGCGATCACGGTCCACGATCCCGCGCGGCGCGATGCGGCCCAGAACCGCCATGACCATGTTTTCGGCCACACTATGTGCCGGTATGATGCCTTGTGTCGCCCGCGCCTCCGGCACCAGAGCGATGCCTTGGGCGATGGCGTCTGCGGGGCGGCGGATCGCCACCGTCGTGCCCTTGATCCGGATTTCGCCGGAAACGGCAGGTTCGATGCCTGCGATAACGCGGGCCAAGGCCGACCGGCCAGAGCCGAGCAACCCGGCCAGACCCAGAACCTCGCCCCGGTGGAGGGTGAGGCTGACGTTTTCGGGCTTGTGCGGGCCGGTCACGTTTGCAAGGTCCAGAAGAACCTCGCCCCGTGTGGCATCGCCCCGGGTGACATCGGAAAGACCCTTGGATTTCTTGCCGACAATATGTTCGATCATCACGTCGATGGGCAGATCGGCCAGCGGCGCGGTGATCACATGTTTTCCATCCCGCAGGATCGTGGCGCGGTCCGCGATGCGGGCGATTTCGTCCATGCGGTGGCTGACATAGATGATCGCCACACCCTTGGCCTTGAGTTGCCGCAGGAAGACGAAGAGTCGTTCAACATCCGACACCGAAAGTGCGGTTGAGGGTTCGTCGAGGATCAGGACGCGGGCATTCTGACTGATCGCCTTCGCAATCTCGGTCAGCTGCTTTTGACCCGCCCCCAGATCGCCCACCAGCGCAGCGGGATCTACCTCGACCTGCAACATGTCGAAAATCGCCTGCGCCCGCCGGACGGAATCGGCATCGTCGATCATCCCGCGCGCATCGCGGGCTTCGCGGGTCAGGAAGATGTTCTGCGCCACAGTCAGCGTGGGGATCAGCGACATTTCCTGAAAGTTCATTGCGATACCCGCCGCCCGCGCCGCCTCGGGCGTGCGGGCGGCCAGCTTCTGGCCACCAACCTCGATCTCGCCCTCCTCCGGCACGTGAACGCCGTTCAGGACCTTCAGGATGGTGGACTTCCCCGCCCCGTTACCGCCAAGCAGGGCGTGGACCTCACCGGCAAACACCTCGAAATCCACACCATCCAGCGCGCGAATGCCGCCGAAGGATTTGGAAATCCCCGTCATCCGCACGGCAACCGGGGCGGGGGCGGTCATTCCACCCGCTCCCACTTGCCGGTTTCACCCGACCGAAGCAGGGCATCGGCCACCAGTTCCGTCAGCAGACCATCCTCGAAATTCGGGCTGGGCTGCTTGCCGCTGGCAATCGCGCTGAACAGGTCGAAGCATTCGACGATCTTCGTTTCCGAATAGCCGATGCCCAGACCGGGGATCGGCCACAGACCGCCGCCATAGGGATGGGCTGGACCAGTGTAGACCGTGCGGAAGCCGCGTGCATCGGCGGGGTCGTCGGCGAGCATCACCTGCAACTCGTCACGGCGTTCGTAGTTGAAGTGGATCGACCCCTTCGTCCCGTGGATTTCCAGCGTGATGAAGTTGTTCCGACCCCATGCGTTGCGCGTGGCCTCCAGGCTGCCGATGGCCCCGTTGCCGAAGCGCAGCATCGACACCACCTCGTCATCCACATCCACCGGAGCACGTTCGGCATCAGCGGATTTCTCCGACGCACCCAGCTTGTCCACCCCGCCCTGCTGGATGGGGCGCGTCGTGACATAGGTCTTGGTCATGGCGATCACCTCGGCAATGGGACCGACGAGGTAATGCGCAAGGTCCACCACATGGGTCCCGATATCCCCCACCGTGCCCGACCCCGCGATCTTCTTCTGAAAGCGCCAGGACAGCGGCCCGTTCTCATCCGCAGACCAGTCCTGAAGGTAGGTGCCGCGGAAGTTCAGGATGCGGCCGATGCGGCCTTCCTCGATATATTTCTTGGCCAGCGCCACGGCGGGCGTGCGGCGGTAGTTGAAGGCGACCATGTGGATGATACCGGCAGCCTTCGCGGCGGCGGTCATCGCGCGGGCCTCTTCCACGGTGCGGGCCAGGGGCTTTTCGCAGATGATGTGCTTCCCGGCCTTCGCCGCCGCGATGGCGATCTCGGCATGGACATTGTTCGGGGTGCAGATGTCGACCACGTCGATATCGGGGCGGGCCACCACGGCGCGCCAGTCGCTGGACGCCTCGTCAAATCCGAAGCGGCGGCGGGCGTCCTCGGCGGCCCCGTCGGTGACATCGACGACGACCTTGCGGTGCGGGATCGCCGGGGCGGGCCAGAAGAACATTGGCATCGAGGCATAGGCCATGGCGTGCGCCTTGCCCATGAACCCGCCGCCGATCATGGCGACGTTCATCACTTTGGTCATTGTCCGTCTCCGGGGCAAAAGGGTGGCGGGCCTTCGCGCGCGGGGAGCACTCGCCTCCGCGAAGGCCCGGGTAGCGCGCGGGGAATAGGGACACCCCGCGCGCAAGGGGCTTATTGCATCGAGGCCTTGATGTTCTCGGTCGCCTCGGTCGAGTAGACCTGTTTCCAGGCCTCAAGCAGATTGTCCTGCGACACCGGCAGCGCCGGTAGCGCGACGAAATCCGGTGCCTCCTTGCCCAGCAGGGCATAGCCGGCCAGCTTCGCCTCGACGACACCCGCGTCAAAGGGGCGCTGCGCGCCGAGGCCCTTGATGAAGCCGCCCTGCGCCATGCTGATCGCCACGTTCTCGCCGAGGTCCACGGTGGTGATGATCAGGTCATTCCGCCCGTTCGCCCGCGCCGCGGACATCACGCCTTCGGCAGGGACATCCCAGACCGCCCAGATGCCCTTGATGTTGGGGTTCGCGGTCAGCATCGCGCCCGCAGCCTTTTCGGCATCGCCCGAGAAGTCGGGCCCGCCGATCCCCTTTTCGTCCACGATCGTGATGTTGGGGTAATCGCTCTCGATCGTCGCCTTGAAGGCATCGTAGCGCTGCCTTGTCACGAAGAAGTCGGCGGCATGGAACACCAGCCCGATTTCGCCGCCGTCGGGGCCAAGGGCCTTGGCCATAAGATGGGCGGCCGCGACCCCATTGCCATAGTTGTCAGCCGAGACGACCGAGACATAATCGGTCCCCGGCACAAAGCCGGTGGGCACGTTGTCCATGAATACCAGTCTCGCCCCAGCCCCCGCAGCCGCGCGATAGGCGCTGGCGGTGGCGGTCGGATCGGTCGGGATCGACACGATGATGTCCGGCGCCTGGGCCATGATGGTTTCCAGGTCGCTGACCTGCTTTTCGGGCTTGAAGCCAGCATCCGTGACGGCGATCACCTTGATCCCCATGGCGTCGAACTGGGTTTGCAGCCCGTTGATCTGTGCCCGGCTCCAGTCGTTGCCGCCGTAGTGCATCACGATGGCCGCTGTGGCGCCCATGTCCCTGATCTGCGCAAGTTCCTCGTCCGTGAGCACGACATCCGAGGCGGGCGAGGGGTCTTCACCGCTCGGTCCCTTGGACAGGACGGTTTCCTGCAACTTGGCAAGCGCCGCGTCCGGATCCGCAAAGGCCGGGGCGGCGATCCCCATCAAAAGCGCAAGCGCGGTCGCCGAGCCCATGAGGCTGCGTCTGGTCAACATAACTTCTTCCTCCCAGAGAAGTGTCGGGGTTTCCCCCGTTTGGTGGACAGGCGGATCAGCCCGCGATTGCCCGGTTCAGGTAGTCCATGCTCAGCCGCGCCCCTTCGGCGGGGTCACGCCAGGAGTCGAGTTCGGTGCAGACCCAGCCCGCAAAGCCCACATCCCGCATCGCCTTCAGGATCGGCCCCGTCGGCACATCGCCGCGGTCAAGCGGGGTGAAGGCAAAGGGTTCACGCTGGAAGCCCTTGAGGTGGATGTAGGAAATCCGCTTCGCGTGGTCGCGGATCAGTTGCGCCGGATCACCACCGGCTGCGGCCAGATGCGCCGTGTCGGGGCAGAAATCGATGGCGGTCAGGTCGAAGATCTTGGCCACTTCGCCCGGCCCTTCGACGATGGTCGACAAGTGCGGGTGGTAATGCGCCCGCAACCCCCGCGCCTCGGCCAGCGCCTTCACGCGGTCGAGGGCTGCGCCCAGCTTGTGATAATCCGGCTCGCGCGTGCCGTCGAAACGCTTGGCCCCGCCGCCCACCACCAGATGCGGCGCGCCCAGTTCGGCGGCACGGTCGGCGGCGCGCGTCACGCGGGCCAGTTCCTCGGGCAGAATGTCGTCGAAGATGAAGTTCCCGCCCGCATAGGTGGCGACCAGTTCCAGCCCGTTGTCGGCCAGAAGCTTGCGCATCTCGGCGGCGCTGTAGTCCAGCAGGTTGCCGTCGAACAGCTCCACCCCGGCATAACCAGCGGCAGCGATGTCGGCGCAGGCGCGGTCCATATCGCCGAAGGTGCGGTAGGCCAGTTGCGTGATCGAGGTGACGCCCACGGCATCGCCCCCGAGCCCCCCCCAGCAATTGGCGTGATAGGCCAGCTTCCACGCTGTCATCGGTATCCCCTCCCCGTGCCGCAGGCGCTGCGGGATGGCCCGCCTTGCCTGCTTTCCTGCCGGCCTCCTCTGACCGTGGCAATTTCATTAAGCCTCGATTCCGCTTTGGTCAATAATAAATCTGCTTATGTCTGACTACTTCTGCATTTTTACAGCATAAGTTTTTCCTTGAACGGCAGAAGGACGCCCTTTATCCCTTCTGAAACCCTGCAAGGACGCGATTTTGCCCCTGACTGCCCAGGACCTGACCGAATCGCCCCGCCCCCGCGGCAAGGGACGGCCGCGCACGGTGGAAACCGCTGCGCCATCGCTGGTCGAACTCCTGAACCTCGTCCGCACGGGTGCCGCCAACACGCGGCAGGAACTGGAACGCCAAAGCGAATTCGGCCGCGCCGTGGTGGCGGATCGCCTGACGATGCTGGGCGATCTGGGACTGGTGGACGAAAGCGAACTGGGCACCGCCACGGGCGGCCGAGCGCCGCGACTGGTGCGCTTTGCCGCGCGACGCGCCGCGATCCTTGTCGCCACGCTGGATCAAACCGCGATCGGGGTAGGTGTGGCCGACCTTTCCGGCAAACTCCTGACCGAACATCACGAAGCCGCCGACCTGACCGCCCCGCCCGCCGAACTGGCCGATCGTCTGACAGCACTCTTCCGCTGGTCGATGGAGCGTCATGCACCGCAGGGCGGCATATGGGGCATCTCCCTCTCCGTCCCCGGGGCCGTTCAGGGCGCGACGGAGGGTGACTTCCTGACCGCCACGCCGCCGGTCCTTCCCGCCTGGGAAGGGTTTCCACTTGTCGAAACGCTGACGCGCGATTTCGGCGTGCCGGTCTGGATGCGGTCCAGCGTCGAGACGATGACGATGGGCGAGCTGTACGCAGGCGCGGCGATCGGCACGCGCAGTATGCTTTTCCTGAAGGTCGGCCGCCGCATCGGCGCGGGCATCGTCTGCGACGGCCAGCTGTATCGTGGCGCGCATGGCGCGGCAGGCCTGATCGGATCGCTTCCAGTCACCTCAGGCGGGCGAAGCGGCCCTCTCGATGCCCTCGCAGGATCGGACATGATCCAGCGCGAAGGTCTATCGGCGGCACAGGACGGGCGAAGCCCCATGCTGGCCGACATCCAGCGCCGCGGTGGCGAGATCACGGCCATCGAAGTCTCGCAAGCCGCACAGATCGGCGATCCCGCCTCGGTCGCGATCCTGACCGAGGCGGGCCACCTGATCGGTCAGGTCGTGGCGACGCTGGCAAATGCGTTGAACCCGGAACTGATCGTGCTGTCGGGGTCCATCGTGCAGACGAACGACATCCTCCTCGCCGCGCTGCGCGAGGCGGTCTATGGCGCATCGCATCCCTTCGTCACGCGCGACCTGCGGATCATCCGGTCGCAGATGGGCAGTTCGGCCGGACTTGTCGGCGCGGCCCGCGTGGCCTCGGAACAGCTGTTCGCGCCGAGTTTCCTGAAGGAATGGGTGATGCAGGGTAGCCCGCTTGCCCATCCGGCCTTCGCCGCCCTGCAGGATCGGCTTTCGCAAACCGCACCGCCCCCTCCGCCGCCAAGGGCGCGGACCGGACAGGAGCTTCCGAGATGACGATATCCGGCCTCGGCCCGCATGGCGAACGCGCCGCCCCGCCCGAACGGGTCAGCCTGCTGCCCGACGACCGCACCGCCGCCAAGGCGGCCGGATGGCGCGTTGCCGTGGTCCTGCACACCTTGGAAAGCGACTGGGCCAAGCAGCAACTTGCCGGCATGATGGGTATCTTCGGCGATTGCGGCGCGGCGGTGATCGATGTCGTGGATTGCGCCTTTTCCCCCGACATGCAGGTGGCCGAACTTGACCGGCTGATCTCGCAACGCCCCGATGCGATCATCTCCCTTCCCGTGGCGAATGAACAGGTCGCCGCCGCGCACCGCCGGGTGTCCGAGGCGGGAATAAAGCTGGTCCTGCTGGACAACGCGCCCACCGGCCTGTTGCCGGGCAAGGACTACACGGCGCTGGTGTCTTCGGACAACTTCGGTCTGGGCAAGATCGCGGCCGCCGGACTTTCTCCCCGCATCCCCGACGGGGCGAAAGTCGGCGTCCTCGGCTTCGCCGCCGATTTCTTCGCCACGAACGAACGCGAGATCGCCTTCACCAAATGGCTTCAGGTGAACCGCCCCGACATCACACCGCGCATCCACCGCTTCGCGCGGATCGAGGACTCAGCCGCAGCCGCGGATGACCTTCTGTCGGCAAACCCCGATCTGGCCGGGCTATTCGTCGTTTGGGACACGCCTGCCCTTGCCGCAGCCACCCGCCTTGCAGAACGCGGCGCAACGATGTCCATGGCAACCGTGGACCTCGGAGAGGCCGCAGCCATCGCCCTCGCAACGGGCAATTCCTTCTGCTGCATCGCAGCCCAGCAGCCTTTCCTCCAAGGGATCACAGCCGCACAGACCGTGATCCTGTGCCTTCTCGGTCGCCCCGTTCCCGCCTGGATCGCCCTACCCGGCATTGGCGTCACACGGGACAACGTGGTCGAAAGTTTCCAGACGATCTGGCGGCAACCGGCCCCGCGCGAAGTGCTCCGCGTGCTGGGCCTGTCACGCGGCAAATGAAGGCCGGCATGGAAGCGATGCGACAGGCTCACCGGCGGATTTGAATCCGCCAAAGTTCCATTACGACTGTCCATCGACATATCGCCGCGACCGTCCGCTTTGGGCCGGTCGCATCGCTCAGGAGCCGCTCCTCCCCCCTCCTCTGGTTCCTCCCCGGCGCCAAACGTATGCGGGGGGGCGCAGCGCGGCGGTTCGCTAGCGTGAGGCGTTTTCACCGGGGAAGCCAGGCGGAAGCCACCTTGCGACCCGGAGCCGGAATTCGTGAGTCAGATCAGCGGCTTGCGGAATCACGATCTGGCCGGGGTGGACTCCCGGCGGGAAGCCAGGGAATCCACCTCCGGGGAAGCCAAGTGGCCGGAAGCCACCCCAGAAAGCCAATTCGTTAGAAGCTGTTGAATCGGCTTCACTTTTCCGGTTGACAGACCTGCCCCCATTGACCTACCCCTTGATCATCGAAGAATTGCGCCCGGAGGAACTCCCTCGCGGGCGCTTTTCATTTCCCGTCCCCCACATCCCGAGCCCCGCCCGATGGACCTCGTCTTCGCACCGAGCCAGGTAGAGTCCTGGCCGATTGCCCGGCTGCGCCCCTATGCCCGCAATGCCAAGATGCATGGCGACGACCAGGTGGCCAAGATTGCCGCCAGCATGGCCAAGTTCGGCTGGACCGTGCCCTGCATGGTCGCCGACGACGGCGAGCTGATCGCAGGCCATGGCCGGGTGCTGGCCGCCACCATGCTCGGGCTGACCGAGGTGCCGGTGATCCGGCTCAGCCATCTCGACGAGGCCGAACGCCGCGCCTACCGGATCGCCGACAACAAGCTGACGGAACTGGGCGAATGGGACGAGGCCATGCTCCGCGACGAGATCGCGGGGCTTTTGGCCGAGGATTTCGACCTGACGCTCTTGGGCATCAGTGACGACGATCTGGATGCGCTGCTTCGGGATCCCGAGGCGCTGGGCGGTGACGGGCCGGTCGAGGGTGAAGACGATATTCCGGAGCTTCCCGGCAAGCCGGTGTCGGTGCCGGGCGACCTGTGGCAACTGGGCGCGCACCGGCTGATCTGCGGCGACAGCACCGCGGCCGATGTGGTCGGGCGACTTCTGGGCAATGTGCGCCCCCTGCTGATGGTCACTGACCCGCCCTATGGCGTGGAGTATGACCCGTCCTGGCGCAACCAGGCCGGGGCCGCGAAGACGAGACGTACCGGCAAGGTGTTGAACGACGACCGCGCCGACTGGCGCGAGGCTTGGGCGCTGTTCCCCGGCGACGTGGCCTATGTCTGGCACGGGGCGCTGCACGCAGCGACTGTGGCCGACAGCCTGGCGGCCGCGGGCTTCGCGATCCGGTCGCAGATCATCTGGGCCAAGGACCGGCTGGTCCTCAGCCGCGGCGATTACCACTGGCAGCACGAACCCTGCTGGTATGCGGTGCGCGCCAAGGGCAAAGGCCATTGGGCAGGCGACCGCAAGCAGACCACGCTGTGGCAGATCGCCAACCGGGATCAGGACGCCGACACGGTACACGGCACACAGAAGCCGGTCGAATGCATGCGCCGCCCGATCCTGAACAATTCCAGCCCCGGCCAGGCAGTCTACGAGCCCTTCATGGGTTCCGGCACCACGCTGATCGCGGCCGAGACCACCGGTCGGGTCTGCCTCGGAATAGAACTGAACCCGGCCTATGTCGATGTGGCCATCGAGCGCTGGCAGTCCTTCACAGGACGGGAAGCCGTTCTGGCGGAGACTGGCGAGACCTTCGCCGTCCTCAAGGCCAAGCGGCACACGGCATGAACGCGCCCCTCCTGCCCGGCCGGATTGAGCATTGGCCCCTCGCCCGTCTTCGGCCCTACGCCCGCAATGCCAAGACCCACGACGCCGACCAGGTCGCGAGGATTGCCGCCAGCATGGCCGAGTTCGGCTGGACCGTCCCCTGCCTTGTCGCTGCCGACGGCGAGCTCATCGCGGGCCATGGCCGCATCCTAGCCGCGGCCCAGCTCGGGCTGCCGGAGGCCCCGGTGATCGTGCTGGGCCATCTGACCGAGGCGCAACGTCGTGCCTATCGGATCGCCGACAACAAGCTGACCGAACTGGGCGGGTGGGACGAGGCGCTGCTGCTCGAGGAACTGCGGGGCCTAATGGCCGAGGACTTTGATCTCGGGCTGATCGGGATCCCCGAGGATGAACTCGATGCGCTGCTGCACGATGCCGACGACCGCGCGTCCATCGACGATGACACAGCCGACACCATCCCGGAGGCCCCGACCGATCCCATCACGCGACCCGGTGACATCTGGGCGCTGGGCGACCATCGCCTGATCTGTGGCGATGCGACCGACCCGGCGGTAGTTGCGCGGCTGATGGACGGGGCACATGCCTCGCTGATGTTCACGTCCCCGCCCTATGCCCAGCAGCGCGACTATGGCGCGGCGAAGGAAAAGGTCGGCGATTGGGATGCGCTGATGCAGGGCGTTTTCGCCGCGGCGCCCGTCACCGCAAAGGCCCAGCTGCTGGTGAACCTCGGCCTTGTTCACCGTGACGGCGAGTGGATCCCGTATTGGGAGGGCTGGGTCGACTGGATGCGCGCGCAGGGCTGGCGGCGGTTCGGCTGGTATGTCTGGGACCAGGGGCCCGGCCTGCCCGGCGACTGGAATGGGCGGCTGGCGCCGTCGCACGAGTTCATCTTCCACTTCAACCGCCAGCCGCGGAAGCCGAACAAGACGGTCGAAAGCAAGCATGCGGGCGAAACCCTCGGTGGCGGCGGCCTGCGCGGGGCCGACGGCACGGTCCATCGCAAGACCGGCTATGGCAACGCGATCCAGAGCCACCGCATCCCGGACAGCGTGTTCCGCATCATGCGCCACAAGGGCGGGCTTGGCGCGGCCGGTTCACACCCTGCCGTGTTCCCCGTGGCGCTGGTTGAGGCGGTACTGGAGGCCTTCACCGACACCCGCGACCTGGTGTTCGAGCCGTTCTGCGGCTCCGGCACCCAGCTGATCGCCGCGGAACGCACCGGACGGCGCTGTCGTGCGGTGGAACTGGACCCGGTCTATTGCGACGTCGCCGTCCGGCGGTGGGAGATGGCGACGGGGCAGAGGGCGACCAACATACCACCGTAAGTTGCTGTAAATGATCCTTTAAGCTACGGTTCCCAAAAGTCGGCGGCTCTTCGGCCACTGTGTGGGGGTAAGGGAACGTGAGTCGGATCTTTGACGCTTGGATGAATTGGCCACTCGCCGCTCGATGGATTTCGGGCATTGGGGCACTTTGGATTGTTTCCGCTCTTCTTCCAGCCGTCAGAGAGCGCAATCCAGCGGCAGCGTTTGGCGAGAACTTCGTGGCATTGGGCCTGCACTACGGCTTGATGTTCGGAAGCATTGCAATGGGGATTTGGCTTGGCCCGAAGATTATAGGTCGGACCGGAAAGGCTTGGATTGCATGGGCATTTGGAGTCGGGTTGTTCGTCACTGGCGTTTTGGCTCAGGGGCCACTCGGCGAGTTCTTCGGAGTGTCGGATCAGCTTGATAGTCTGATGAACCCTGACTGCTACATTGACTGGGATGGACGTTCGAACCCAACGGTTTGTGAGTAAGCAAGGTTTTTCGTGAAGCCCGAAAGGGCCTGAATTCTATAAAGGCCAAGATGGAAACAGACCCAAAACCGGAGCCGATTTCCTTTGTGGAAATGAAGGCGAACGTCGGCTCGCTCCTTTTTCTATGGTCGTCCATCGAACGCGAGATCACCAAGCGCATCGAAAAACTGGACGACGGGGCAAGCCGGACCGTGCCGCATACCCTGACGCAGAAAATTGCACGTTGGGAGAGTCTGCAAGCCGCCATCTGTGACGAACGCCCCGAACATCGCGAACTTCTCACCGAGGTGCGCTCCCGCCTCGTGATGGCCCTGGAGCTCAGGAACCGCGTTACCCACGGCCTGGTCGGCATCACCGCCGATCCATTTGGCAATCGTGGGGACGCACATCTGGAGACGGAGCTGAACGGCGAGACGCGCAAGCACACGCATGCCGACCTGGAGCACGTGATGCGCATCCTCTCCCATATGGTCTGGGCCATCGGGGCATTGAGCGATGCGGCCATGCAAAAGGATCCCCGAAAGGCCGAAAGCGCATATGTCGGGATCCGGTTGAACCATCTGCCCTAACCGCCTAGCCTTCTCCCATGTCCGAAGGCTGGCAGCACATTGAAGTCAACGATCACGGGACCATCGTCGTCCTGCGTCCGATCTCGGACGAGGGCCGCGCGTGGTTCGAGGACAATGTGGGCGAACCGGAACCGGGCGGGGTCTACACCTGCGAGCCGCGGATGGCGCAGGACATCCTGCAGGCGGCGGCACGCGATCTGCTGTCATGGCAATGAAGGACCGCCGCCCGGGCGGGGCGGCGGGGTAATACGGCTGGCAGGGAATGGTTAGGCGGGCAGCTTGTAGACCGTCCCCCTGCCCTCGACCTTCTCCGCGGCGATGGGCAAACCCAGCTTCTTCTTCAGCGCCCCCGAGATCGAGCCGCGCAAAGTGTGGGCCAACCATCCGGTGGCCTCGACCATTTCGGCGACCGTCGCGCCCTCGGGGCGCTGGAGCATGGCGATGATCTGCGCTTGCTTGGTGCCAGCGCGGATGGCGACGGGTTTCGCGGTGTCGGGGTCGTCGGGCATCTGCACCGGTTTCGGCTTCGCCTTTCGCGCACTCGCGACAGCGCTGGCCGCCAGCGGCTCGATCCCGATGGCCTCCAGCCCGGCCTCGGTCGCGATCAGCGTGGTGCCGTGGCCGTCGCCAGTCTCGCGCCACATCGGCTCGCTGCGGCGCAGGTTGGCCTCAACTTCCTCGAGCCAGCCGCGGGCGATCATCTTGCCGACGACCATCTTGGCGGCGGCGCCGACCAGCCCCTCGGGCAGCGGCAGGGCGAGATTGCCGGGCCGGGTCGCGGCGCGGGAGAGGATCAGGGACTGGGTGTCGGACGGGATGGTCATCGGGGCCTCCGGGCGCTGTGGCACGCGGTGTGCGCGCCTTCTACGGAGGCAAGCCCCGTCGTCAGACGGGGCGGCTGTCGCGCGTCGTGGGCGCGTCAGGCGGCGTGTTCGCCTTCCTTGAAGGCGCTGTCGGTGATCTGGCGCAGCAGGCCCGCGTAGTGCTTCAGCGTCCCGACATGGCCCCAATGAATCTCGTCGGGGTGAGTCTCGAAATGGTCGTCGCTGAGGGCCTTCAGGCGCTCCAGCATGGTGTCGATCTCGGCCTTGGCGGCGATGAAGGCGTCGAGGGCTTTGTCGTTCGAGGCGGCGCGGCGGGTGGTCATGGCGGGGTTCCTCAAGTGAGTTGCATCGTTTCCTTGCGATCAGACTCGCTCTGTCGCGCCCTCTAATCAACTGAATACCAAGCGATATCATTGGCTTGATCGGACTATCTGCGCCATGAAGGGCATGAGCGAACGCGAGTATGCGGCCCATTCCGGTCTGTCGCGCGGCGGGGTGCAGAAGGCGCGCAAGAACGGGCGGCTGGTGGTTTTCGACGACGGGTCGATCAACGCCGCAGCCTCGGATGTGCGACGGGCAGAGATGACGGACCCCGACCAGCAGCGCCGGTCGATTGGTGGCGATGGGCTGGCCAGCGGCCCCGGCGACACGACGTCCTACATCAAGGCCCGCACGGCGCTGACGGTCTATGCGGCGCAGGAGCGCCAGTTGGCGGTCCAGAAGAAGAAGGGCGCGCTGGTCGACCGCGCGCGGGCAGAAACGCTGGTGTTTCGCCTCGCGCGGCAGGAACGGGATGTCTGGGTGACCTGGCCCGGACGGGTGGCCGCGCTGATGGCGGCGCAGATCATGGCGGAGGTGGAACGGCAATCCGGGGCATCGGTGACGATCGAGACCGCGATCATGCAGAGGGTGCTGGAAGCCCATGTCCGCGAACAGCTCGACGCCCTCGCCGACCTCAGGGTTTCCCTCGGGTGACGATGAACTGGCCGACAATGATCTGACGGCCGACCTCGACCTCGGCTTCGACGGGGCCGAGGACCTGCTCCGGGTCTGGCGGCAGGGGCTGCGCCCCGACCCGAACCTGACGGTATCGGAATGGGCGGATCAGCATCGCTGGCTATCGTCGCGCGGCGCGGCCGAGCCGGGGCGCTATCGCACCGCCCGGGCCCCTTACCTGCGCGAGATCATGGATGCGCTCTCGCCCGGCCATCCGGCCCAGCGCATCACCTTCATGAAGGCCGCGCAGGTGGGCGCGACCGAGGCGGGCAACAACTGGATCGGCTTCGTCATCCATCACGCGCCGGGGCCGATGCTGGCGGTGCTGCCGAGCCTGGAACTGGCGAAGCGCACCTCGCGCGGCCGTCTTGATCCACTGATCGCGGATAGCCCGGCGCTGCGCGAACGGGTGAACCCGGTCCGATCCCGCGATGCGGGCAATTCGATGCTGTCGAAGGAATTCCCCGGCGGCATCCTGGTGCTGACCGGCGCGAACAGCGCCACCGGCCTGCGGTCGATGCCCGCGCGCTATGTCTTCCTCGACGAGGTCGACNGCGCCACCGGCCTGCGGTCGATGCCCGCGCGCTATGTCTTCCTCGACGAGGTCGACGCCTATCCGGCCTCGGCCGACGAGGAAGGCGATCCGGTCACGCTGGCGGAAGCCCGGACCACCACCTTCTCGCACCGGCGCAAGGTGTTCATGGTCTCGACGCCCACGATCCGGGGGCTGAGCCGGATCGAGCGGGAATTCGAAGCCTCCGACCAGCGGCGCTACTTCGTGCCCTGCCCGCATTGCGGGGCGATGCAATGGCTGCAATTCGACCGGCTGCGCTGGGCGAAGGGAAAGCCGGAAACGGCGGCCTATCTCTGCGAAGGCTGCGAACGCCCCATCGCCGAGCACCACAAGACCGAAATGCTCGCCCGCGGCGAATGGCGGGCGACAGCGGTCTCCAGGGATCCGAAGGCCATCGGCTTCCATCTCTCGGCGCTCTACTCGCCGCTGGGCTGGAAAAGCTGGTCCGACGTCGCGCGGGAATGGCTGGCGGCCCAAGGATCGGACGAGACGCTGCGCGCCGCACGCAACACGCTCTTGGGCGAGACATGGGTCGAGTCGGGCGACGCGCCGGAGTGGCAGCGGCTTGCGGATCGGCGTGAATCCTGGAAACCGGGCACTGTTCCGATGGCCGGGCTGTTCCTGACCGCGGGTGCCGACGTCCAGAGGGACCGGATCGAAGTCGACATCTGGGCCTGGGGCCGGGGCATGGAAAGCTGGCTCGTCGATCACATCGTCATTCCGGGCGGGCCTGACGATGCGGGCGCCTGGGACAAGCTGACGGCCCTGCTCGGCCGCTCCTGGCAACATGCCAACGGCGCCCTCATGACCGTGGCGCGGCTCGGCATCGACACCGGCTACGAAGCTGCGGCCGTCTATGCCTGGTCGCGCAAGGTCGGCTTCGAACAGGTGGCACCGCTGAAGGGGCTTGAGGGCTTCAACCGGTCGGCTCCGGTCTCGGGCCCGACCTTTGTCGACGCCACCATCGGCGGGAAGCGCCTGCGCCGCGGCGCGCGGCTCTGGTCGGTGGCCACGGCGACGTTCAAGACGGAGACCTACCGCTTCCTGCGGATCGAACGGCCCTCCGACGAGGACCGCGCGCTGGGCGTCCTCGATGCGCCGGGGACCCTGCACATCCCCGGTTGGGCCGACACCGAATGGCTGAAGCAGCTGGTGGCCGAGCAGCTGGTCACGATCCGCAACAAGCGCGGCTATGCCCATCAGGAATGGCAGAAGATCCGCGAGCGAAACGAGGCGCTGGACTGCCGGGTCTACGCCCGTGCCGCGGCGTGGATCCTCGGTGCCGACCGATGGGACGAGGCGACCTGGCGGCGGCTCGAGGCGCAGGCGGGCGTAGAAACGCGCATGCCAACGGCCATGGCGGCCGAAACCACTCCGGACCCGGCCCAGGTCAAGGCCGGAACCTTGACTACGCCACGCCGGAAACGGCGGGCCTACACCCCGAACTTCATGAGGGACTGATGGACCTGGAACGCATGCAGGCCCTGCTGACCGCGCTGCAGGAAGCCCGCTTCGCCGGGCTGCGCAGCGTCAGCTATGACGGCAAGACCGTGACCTATGGCTCGGATGCCGAACTGGCCGCTGCCATCCGCGATCTGGAAGCGCGGATGGCCACCGCCAGCGGCACCTCTGCCCGGCGCCGTAGATGGGGCACCGTCGCGACCAAGGGTCTGTGACCATGGTGCTCGACGCCTTCCGCGCCCGCCTCGGCAACATCATCGGCGGGTTCGATGCGGCGCAATCCCATCGCCGTATGCGCGGGTTCCGGGCCAGCCGGGCGCATGTGAACACGCTGATCGCCGCCTCGGGTGAGACCATCACCGCCCGGGCCCGCTGGCTGGTCCGGAACAACGGCTACGCCGCGAACGCGGTCGACGCCTTTGCGAACCATGTCGTTGGCGACGGGATCAAGCCCTCGTCCAAGTTGGCCGATGCCGCAAAGAAGGAGGAACTACAGAAGCTCTGGCTCGCCTGGACCGACGAGGCCGATGCCGAGGGGCTGACCGACTTCTTCGGGTTGCAGCGCCGAGCCGCGCGGGAGGTGTTTCTGGCGGGCGAGGTTTTCCTGCGCATCCGCACGCGGCGGCCGGAGGACGGGCTGACGGTGCCCATGCAGCTGCAGATGCTGCCATCGGAAATGCTGCCCCAGGACATGACCCGCCTGCTGCCCGGTGCTGGGTCGATCCGTCAGGGCATCGAGTTCGACGGCATCGGACGCCGCGTGGCCTACCACTTCCTGCGCCGCCACCCAGGCGACATGACCGATCCGGGGCTGGCGGGAGAGACGGTGCGCGTGCCTGCATCCGAGGTCATACACATCCTCGACCCGGTCGAGGCGGGGCAGCTGCGCGGCGTGTCCCGATTTGCGGCGGCCGTGGTGAAGCTGTTCACCCTCGACCTCTACGACGATGCGGAGCTGGAGCGGAAAAAGACCGCAGCGATGTTTGCGATGTTCATCACCTCCCCCGCCCCGGAAACGGCCCTCGACCCGGCCGAGGACGATCTGGAGGTGGAACCGGGCCAGGTGGTGCGCCTCGATCCTGGTGAAGACGTGACCACGCCATCCACCCCGGATTCCGGGTCCACTTACGAACCCTTCCAGTACCGCACGCTCCTGCAGATCGGCGCGGCGCTGGGCGTGCCCTATGGCTATCTGACCGGCGATACGGCGAAGGGCAACTTCTCCAACACCCGGATCGCGCTGGTCGACTTCCGCCGCCGCATCTCGGCCTTCCAGCATTCAGTGATGGTCTATCAGCTCTGCCGCGCGGTCTGGACCCGCTGGATGGACATGGCGGTGCTGGCGGGCGCCATCGACCTGCCCGGCTATGCAACGGAGCGGCGGCAATACCTCGCTTGCGACTGGCTACCCACGAAATGGGACTGGATCGACCCCGCCAAAGACGCCTCGGCCGAGATCCTGCAGATCGAGGCGGGCCTGAAATCCCGCACGCAGGCCATCGCCGAACGCGGTTACGACGCCGAGCAGGTAGACCGGGAAATCGCGGCAGAACGGAAACGCGAGGCGGAGCTTGGTCTCGACTTCCGGCGGCCGGGATCCCCAGCGCAGGCTGCAGGCGGCAGCGCGGGGCAAAGCGGCACCGAAAGCCCGCAGCAAGATCAGCAGAACGCCAGTGATCGGGAAGACGATGGCGAGGACCGGGAACCCCGGCCTGCGGAGGAAGAATGATGCATCACACCCAGATCGCCCAGCGCGTCTTCAACACCCCGCTGATGGTCGATCCGGCCAAGGCGCTGGCCTTCCTTGCCGGGCTTGGTCCGCGGATCACCGGCAGCGAAATCAGCGTGGAGGGAGTCGAAATCGCCGCCGAAGCGCAGGAGGCCGCCACCCTGCCCGTCCGGGCGTCGTTGTTCGGCGACGACCTGACCAACCGCCAGGCGCGGAACGGAAGCCAACCCTTCGGGGTCGTGGACGGGATCGCCGTCATCGAGATCGCGGGCACTCTGGTGCATCGCGGGGCATGGATCGGGCAATCCTCCGGTCTGACCTCCTATGAGGGGATCGCTGCGCAGTTGCAGGCGGCGCTGTCAGATCCTGCGATCCGCGGCATCGCCCTCGATATCGACAGCTTCGGTGGAGAGGTCGCGGGAGCCTTCGATCTGGCGGATCGCCTCCGCGCCGCGCGGGCGCAGAAGCCGGTCCATGCCTTCGTCGCCGATCACGCCCTTTCGGCCGCCTATGCGCTGGCCTCCCAGGCCGACCGGATCATCCTGCCCCGCACCGGTGCTGTCGGCAGCATCGGCGTCGTGGCCATGCACAGCGACATGAGCGGGGCGCTCGATCAGAAGGGCATCGCCGTCACGCTGATCCACGCCGGGGCCCGCAAGGTCGATGCCAATCCCTATCAGCCGCTGCCCGAGGCCGTCCGCGACCGGATCGCAGGCGAACTTGAGGATTTGCGCCAGCTCTTCGCCGAAACCGTCGCCGAAGGGC
Organism: Tabrizicola sp. YIM 78059; assembly: GCF_004959785.1. Taxonomy (NCBI): domain Bacteria; kingdom Pseudomonadati; phylum Pseudomonadota; class Alphaproteobacteria; order Rhodobacterales; family Paracoccaceae; genus Tabrizicola; species Tabrizicola sp. YIM 78059. The sequence continues at coordinate 8,196 of NZ_SJZH01000017.1, read as the reverse complement.
GCGGCCGACGCCTCGACACCCAACGCGCGCTCGGCACCGAGGCCGCCGTCTTCCGCGGCGAGGCGGCGGTCTTCGCAGGTCTCGCCGACGAGGTGGCCGATCCCGTCACCGCCTTCCGCGCTTTCGCCGCCGCCCCCCGCGGCACATCCACCCTCAAATCCAACCCCAAGGGAAAGGGCCCGATGATGACCACTGCCCCCGAAGACGATGCGCAGCCTGCGACTGCGCCTGCCGCGAGCACCCCGCCGGAACCGGCCCCGCCCGCGGCAAGCGCGCCGCCGCAAACCGCGGCGGCCGCCATTTCGCCCGAGGCGATCCGCGCCGAGGCGGCCGAGGTCGCGCAGGCCGCCCGCCTTGGCATTCAGATCGACGCTGCGGATGCGGTCGCCAAGGGCGTGAAACCCGAGGGACTGCGCGCCAAAATCCTGGCTGATCTCGCCGCGCGGAGTGATGCCGCGGGCATCATCGCCACCGCTCCTTCGGCTGGCGCGAAGGAAAGCCCCATCGTCGCGGCCGCGAAAAAGTCGGCCGCCGCCTCGCGCTGATCCCGGCGCATCCCATCCCCAACATCCCGGAGACTGAACCATGCCCGTCCTGACGAAACCGCCCAGCATGGGCGATGTCCTCAAATACGAGGTCAACCCGAACTACACCCGCGAGGTGGTGACGCTGCTCGCAGGCATGCCCTACCCCGTCGGCTCGGTGCTGGGGAAGATCACGGCCAGCGGCAAGTACACGCTATCTCCCGCGACCGGGGCCGACGGATCGCAGGTCGCAACGGCCGTCCTGCTCTATGCCGTCGATGCGACGCTGGCCGATGCCGTGGGTATCGTCCTCGTGCGCGGCCCCTCGATCGTGTCGCGCGCGGCCCTCGCCTACGGCGCCACCGTCGATGACGGCACCAAGATCGCCGCGAAACTCACCCAGCTCGCCGCCGTCGGCATCATTGCCCGCGACGGCGTCTGATCCCCCTTATTCCACCGGAGCCCCACCATGACCCTCGTCCGCAATCCCTTCGACGCTGGCGGCTATTCGCTGGCCGAGATGACGCAGGCCATCAACATCCTGCCCAACCTCTACACCCGCCTCGCCCAGATCGGCCTCTTCCGCTTCGAAGGCGTCAGCCAGCGCTCGGTCATCATCGAGCAGTACGAAGGCGTCCTGAGCCTTCTGCCCTCCGTCCCCCTCGGCGGCCCCGCCACCGTCGGCACCCGAGAAGGCCGGTCCATGCGGTCCTTCGCCCTGCCGTGGATTCCGCATGACGATGTGGTCCTGCCTGCCGACATCCAGGGACAGCCAGCGCTCGGGGCGTTCGATGCGGCCGATCCCCTGGTCGAGGTGATGAACCGGAAACTCCTGCTGATGCGCCGCAAGCATTCTCAGACGCGGGAATACATGGAGATGAACGCGCTGCGCGGCATCGTGAAGGACGGGGCAGGCACCACGCTCTACAATTACTTCACCGAGTTCGGCCTCGCGCAGATCTCGGTGGACTTCGTGCTGGGCACGGCCGGAACGAACGTGCAGGGCAAGGTCCGCGAGGTGCTGCGCGCCATCGAGGACAATCTTCTGGGTGAGGCGATGACCTCGGTCCATGCGCTGGTCAGCCGCGAGTTCTTCGACAAGCTGATCGCGCACCCCAAGACCGAAGAGGCCTACAAGTTCTATGCCTCGACCGGCGCCCAGCCCCTGCGCGAGGATGTCCGTCGCAACTTCCCCTTCGGCGGGATCCTGTTCGAGGAATACTCGGGCACGGTGACCCTCTCGACCAAGGCCACCGAACGGCTGGTCCCGGCGAACGAGGGCATCGCCTTCCCCTTGGGCACGATGGACACCTTCACCACCTATGGCGGCCCGGCGAACCTGCTGGAAACCGCCAACACCATCGGCCTGCCGCTCTACGCCCGCCAGCATCTCGACGAGAAGGGCCGCTGGATCGACGTGATGACCGAGGCCTCGATCCTGCCGGTGAACAAGCGGCCCCGGCTGGCGATCCGCCTGCATACGTCGAACTGACGGACCGACAGATGTTCGCCTTTGCCGCCGCCATGGATCGCATCTTCACCCAGGCTGACATGGCGGCCCCGGCCCTCTGGATCTCGGCCACGACGTCCGAGGAACGCCCGATCCGCATCATCCGCCGCGCCCCGGACCGAGTCAACGACTTCGGCGCTTGCCGGTTCGTCAGCGATACAACGGTGGTCGACGTGCGCGTCGCCGACCTGCCCACCCCACGGCCGGGCGATGTGATCGTCATCGGCGCGGACAGCCACGTCATCCAGGGGGAACCGCTGCGCGACCGCGAACGACTGATCTGGACCCTCGATCTCCGCCCGGCGTGACCCACGATGAAACTGAAGCTCACCATCGATCCCGACATCGTCGCGATGATGCAGGCCGAAATCCGCGCGGGCGACAAGGCTGTCACCAACGCCATGCGCGCGTCGGGCGCGGGCCTCAAATCCGCCTGGCGCAGCCAGATCAGCGGCGCTGGGCTTGGTACCCGGCTCGGCAACTCGATCCGGCTGGTGACCTATCCCAAGGGCGGCGATAGCCTGAACGCCGCTGCGCTGGTCTGGTCGAACGCCCCGGTGATCGTCGGCGCGCATGACACCGGGCCACTGATCCGGTCGCGCGACGGGTTCTGGCTGGCCATCCCCACCCCGGCCGCGGGCAAATCCTCCCGCGGCGGCCGGATCACCCCCGGCGAATGGGAACGCCGCAGCGGCCTGCGCCTGCGCTTCATCTACCGGCGCAGGGGTACGAGCCTTTTGGTGGCTGAGGGGAGGCTGAACAGCAAGGGACGTGCAGTTGCGTCACGGTCGAAGACCGGCCGTGGGCTGACCACCGTGCCGATCTTCCTGCTGGTACCACAGGTCAGGCTGCGCAAGCGGCTCGATCTGGCGCGGGATGCAGAACAGGCCATCGACGGCGTGCCGGGGCGGATCGTGGCGGGGTGGGGTGGGTGAGCAAGCAGGACTCAGCGCTCGGACGGTTACGAAATCCTTAACGAAATCCTGATAGGCAGGAGCCCAAAACCTTCATAGGGACCGTTTCATGTTTGTTGACCAGAAACTGTATCAAAAGGCGTTTCAGGCGTACCTGCGCAAGGGGACGCCCATCGAATGGTCTATCAAGCAGGAACGCCCCACGACGCATTATATCTGGCGGACCCAAGGCGACGAAAATGTGCGTCCCAGTCATGCTGCCAACAACGGACAGGTGTTTGCGTGGGATGATCCGCCCCCGACAGGCCATCCTGGCGAAGACTATGGGTGCCGTTGCACGGCCGAGCCGTACGATCCTGAGACAGCCGAAAGCCTCACAATTTCATTGCACGGCGTTTCCGACAGTTCGACCATTTGGGGCAGCCGCGACTTTGTCAGGCATTATTATCAGGGAGGTGGTCGCGCTGTAACGGTGCGTGAGACGGGCAATCTTGGGCGGGTGGTCGCAAGATACATGGAGATCGCAGAGGATCGGATCAAAAGGCAAATTGCAGAAAAGGCGAGAGAAGTTCGAAACGGGGCAGTTTCAGGCGATTTCGTTCGAACCTATGACATGACAGGCCTCGTCTTCAGCGTGGGTGACACAACAATTGGCGGGACGTTCATGGGGCACGCAAGAGAGCGCAGCGGCAACATTTACGTCTTCGGCGAACTCGAATTCTACCTCAGGGACGAATTTGCAGACCCGCTCGATATCGGCGTGGAGGCAATCGATATCCCTGAAACGATCTTCGAAAATCTGCTCCGACCTCTCGAGGATCACGGGCGCAATCGTCTGGGCCTACCTTCCAGCGGCCCCCAGAGGCTGGGCATCCATACGGGCGAGCCATATGCGATAACAGATACATGGTCGGGGCGCTTTGAGGGACAGGTCCGCACCGATCCGCGGTACAGCGCATTCCGATAGCGGAAGGGTGGGCAACTCGCTTGAAGGGCCACGGAAACAGCCATCTGGCAGGAACGGCAAAGGCAGCGATTGCCTTCGCCTTGATTGCCCTTTTGCTCCCGGCCGCATGGCTGTTCAATGCTTACGACAGGCAGTACCGGGTTTGTGTACCGCTGGAAAACGGGCTGTACCTAGGCTACGAGGCAATCTTCGATTTGAGCAGGCCATATTTCAAGCCCATCGCCGTGCCGAAGTTCCCGGACGGAACTCCGCTGATCCGCGACGAGACATGGGCAATTTATGTGACCGAAACAACCATATATGGTTTGGCCATGGGTCCGTCGCCCGACGAGGACTTTCGCTTCGCATGGCGATCAGACGTTGGCTTGGTACGTCAGCAAGACAATCACGCGACCTACGACGCCCTGATCGCTGAGGCTGGTCCTGCAAGCTTAGATATTGATATTGACAGTGTAGACACTGGCTGGCTCCTCAACGAATTACTCAGGCGGCGGCAGCCTGCAAGTGACCGCTGCCCTACGTCGCTTCTCACCTGGTGATGAATGACCACCACCCGCGAAACCATCCTCGCCGCGCTGCAGGCGCGGCTGCAGCCGCTTGCCGCCCTTGTCCTGCGTGACGAGGTACTGCCCGAACGAATCCCGGCGGCCGGGCTGATCATCCTGCGCGACGGCCAGCCGGGCGAGCCGGAGGTGACGCTGTCGCCCCTGCGCTACCACTACCAGCACCGGGCGGAATTGGAGGTGGTCGTCCAGGCGGGCAACGGTCGGGCAAGCGCCTTTGACGACCTGGTCGCCGCCATCGGCGCGGCGCTTGAGGCGGACCGGACGCTGGGCGGCCTCTGCGACTGGGTCGAACCGGAGGCCCCGGCCTCGGTAGATCTGCCCGTCGAGGGCGCAGCCGCCCTGAAGGCGGCGGTGATCACCGTCGTCCTGCACTACACCACGACCGGCCCTCTGGCCTGACACCCCCACATAGGAGACCCCCATGGCACGCGCACACGGCGCGCGGGCGCAGATGGCGCTTGCGTTCGAAACCGTCTACGGCACCCCGCCCGCCAGCGGCTACCGCCTGATGCCCTTCGCCCGGACCACACTGGGCGCAGAGCAGCCGCTGTTGAATTCGGAATCGCTCGGCTACGGCCGCGATCCCCTGGCCCCGATCAAGGATGCCGTCACCTCCGATGGCGATGTGGTTGTGCCGATCGATGTGGAGGCCTTCGGCTTCTGGCTGAAGGCGGCCTTCGGTGCCCCGACCACCACGGGAACCACGCCCAAGACCCACACCTTCCAGTCGGGCAACTGGACACTGCCCTCGATGGCCATCGAAGTGGCGATGCCCGAGGTGCCGCGGTTCGCGATGTATGCGGGCTGCGTGATGGACCAGCTCAGCTGGCAGATGAACCGCTCCGGCCTTCTGACCGCAACCGCCCGGCTGATCGCACAGGGTGAGGCCATCGCTGCCACCACAGCTGCGGGCACGCCGACCGCGCTGGGCCTGCAACGCTTCGGCCATTTCAACGGGGTGGTGAAGCGCAACGGCTCCGCCTTGGGCAACGTCGTCTCGGCCGAGATCACCTATGCCAACGGCCTCGACCGGATCGAGACCATCCGCAACGACGGCAAGATCGAGGGTGCCGATCCGGGCATGGCGGCGCTGACCGGCCGGATCGAGGTCCGTTTCGCGGACTCTGCCCTCGTCACCCAAGCCATCGACGGCACGCCTTGCGAGTTGGAGTTCGCCTACAGCCTCGGCGCGAATGCCAGTTTCACCTTCACGGCCCATGCCGTCTACCTGCCGGTCCCCCGGATCGAGATTCCCGGGCCCCAGGGCATCCAGGCGACCTTCGACTGGCAGGCCGCCAAGGCCACCAGCCCCGCCCGCATGTGCACCGCCGTCCTCGTCAACACCGTCACGGGATACTGACCATGATCCGCCTGAACCTCTCGAACCGACCCGAATGGCTGAACCTGCTGCCCGGCCTGCGCGTCCTGGTGGCGCCGCTCACAACCGCGCTGATGGTCTCGGCGCGCGCCGACCCGGCAATCGACAGCCTGTCGGAAACCGCCAGCCAGGAGGACATGGCGCTGGCCATGGCCAAGGCCGTCGCGCGCCGCGCGCTGCTGGAATGGGAAGGTGTCGGCGATGATGACGGCAACCTTGTGCCCGTCAGCCCGGCCGGGATCGACGCCCTGCTGGACATCTGGCCGGTCTTCGAGGCCTTCCAGGCGCAATACGTCGCCCGCGGCCTGATGCTGGATGCGGAAAAAAACGCCTCCGCGCCCTCGCCGACTGGTCCTTCGGCGGGGGCGACAGCTACTGCGCGGCCTGCACGGGCCCCTGCCCCGACTGCCCCGCAAGGCTGAACCGGCCGCAGACCGTCGAGGGCTGGCAGGTCTGGGACCTGACCCAGCGCCTTGGCGGCCAGCTGCGGGTCTCGCCTGGTGCCGTCATCGGATGGGACATGGGCTCGGCGCTCGCATTGGCGCAGGCGCTGGGCATTGCGCCGCTGATCGCCGCCGAACTGCTGCCCGAGATCGAGGCGGTGATGGTGCGCAAACTGAACGAGCAGATGGAAGGACGCCGGAATGGCTGAGAAGAAGGTCTCCGTCCGCCTCGTAGCGGAGGGCGGGCGCCAGGTGCGCGCCGAACTGGAGGGGATCGGTGAGGCCGGAGCGCGCGGCTTCGGTCGTCTGTCTTCCGAGATGGAACTGGCCAACACGCGCCTCGCGAACTTCGCGCGCCGGGCCGGGATTGCTCTGGCGGCCGTCGCTGCGGCTGCCGCGGCGGCCGGGGTGGCGATGGTGCGCTCGGGCCTCGCCAACATCGACGCGCAAGCGAAGCTCGCGCAGTCGATGCGCACGACCGTCGAGAGCATCCAGACCCTGACCTGGGCCGGGGAGCTTGCGGGCGTCTCGATGGGCGAGATCGAGCAGGCGACGAAGAAGCTGACCACGCGCCTGTCGGAGGCGGCCAGCGGGTCGGGCGCCGCGGTCGGCGCGCTCCGGCGGCTGAACCTGACGGCGGCCGAGTTGCAGGCGTTGCCGCTCGACCAGCGCATTGTGGCGATCCAGGAAGCGCTGGCCCGCTTCGTGCCCGAGGCCGAGCGGGCGGCGGTGGCCTCGGACCTCTTCGGCGACCGGGCAGCGCTCGCGTTCCTGCGGATCGACAGCGCCACCCTGCGCGATGCCGCGCGCGATGTGCAGGACTTCGGGGTGGCGGTCAGCGCGGCGGATGCCGCCCAGATCGAGCGGACGGGCGACGCCATTGCACGGCTCGGCCTGATCTGGACCGGCCTTGTCAACCGCCTGACCGTCGCCGTCGCCCCGGCACTGGAGGGTGTCGCGACCAAGCTCGCCGATATGGCGCGCGCGACGGGGCCCATCGGGCAGGCGATCACAGCGCTCTTCGACAACCTCGGGCGGCTGGCCACCTATGCCGCGACCTTCGCGGCCGTGATGGCCGGGCGCTGGGTCGCGGGAATGGCTGCGGCGGCCCTGTCGGTAAGGGGCCTTGCGACGGCCTTGGTGTTCCTGCGCGGCGCCCTGATCCGCACCGGCATCGGCGCGCTGATCGTCGGGGCGGGCGAGCTGGTCTATCAGTTCTCGCAACTCGTCGCGCGGGTCGGCGGCGTGGGCGAAGCGTTCCGCCTGCTCGGCGATCTGGCCAAGGAGGTCTGGTCTCGCATCGGCCTGTCTCTGGACGCGGCGCTGGCGCGCGTGGCGGCCGGGTGGGAGGGCTTTAAGGCCGCCGGTCTCTCGGCGCTCGAAGGCACCATCGCGGGCGTGGTCAGCTTCGGCGACCGGACAGCTGCGATCTTCCAGGGGGCCTATGACGCGGCCGTCGCGATCTGGGGCAGTCTGCCCGGCGCCATCGGCGACTTCGCCTTCCAGGCAGCGAACGGGCTGATCTCCGGCGTCGAGGCGATGCTGAACGGCGTCGTCACCCGCATCAACAGCTTCATCGAGACGCTGAACGCCGCGCTGGCGCTGCTGCCGGAATGGGCCACCGGCGAAGGCGGCGTGCGGATCGGCACCCTCGACCCGGTGGAACTCGGTCGCATCGGCAACCCGTTCGAGGGGGCTGCGACAGCGGCTGGTGCCGCCGCCGCAGATGCCTTCTCCGCCGCGCTGGCGCGCACCTATCTCGAGCCGCCCGATCTGGGCCTCGGTGCCATGGCCGACGACGCCCGAGCACGAGCCGACGGCTATCGTGAGGCCGCAGGCATGCTCGCCGACGCCGCTGGTCGGCCGCTCGCCAGCTGGCAGGCGCTGAAGGATG